>JAUVDE010000142.1 GCA_030595485.1 Draconibacterium sp. | reverse complement strand
ATGTATCGAAAAAAGAGCACCTAAATCAGCGCCATAATAAAATACAGCACGGTTTAGCTTTTTTTGGAATTCATACCCCAATGACAATGAAAAATCGGTTTTCTGCTGTTTTGCCGTCAACTCATAGTTTTCATCGTCATGGGTAATTTTATACATATCAACCCAATACGATGCACCTACGCCAAAGCGATATGCCCCTTTTATTTGATTGTCTTTTATATTGTTAAGCTTAAACAATACTTTTTCGGGTACACCATCGGAGAAGAGACCTTGGAGGTCAACGGCAATTTCGTACTTAGTAATATCATAGGGTATTTTTTTGTTTTGTGCGAAAAGAGTTCTGGTAGCAGTGGCTCCTAAAAGCACTGCTATACATAAGAACTTTACAATGAATTTGTTTTTGTTTGTCATAATAATTTTAACAATAAGTAATTAGGAGGAAGTACTGAGTACTTCCTTTTTTTAGTTTCCGAAAACAGAAACCCAGTTTGAGCGTATTAAAAGGTCGGGGTTTCAGTTGTTTATAACAACTTTGGGGTTTGGGCAGTGTAGCCTGGCTACTGTCCAAGGGTTTGTGCTAAGGTTACGTGGAGTTGTACATGGTTAATTTTGTGATTGGTTTATGTATTAAGGATGCACAAACATATAAAAAGGTTGCGTACAAGTCAAGTGTAGATCTACGCAAAGTGCATACGTAGATCTACGTAAAACTGTGGTTTCGGGTATGTTATTGGGCAGGTTTTAGGAAGCTTATGTTTGTTTAGAGATACCGTTTCGGAGTAAATAAAGTAACAGTTCGCAGAAAACAAGGATGCCATCTTTATCTACGTTTCATATAAAGATGGCATCCCTAAAAAATAACAAGCCCGGCAAGTTAATCTTACCGGGCTTGTTTGATTTTACCTGTCGTTTCTCGTTGTGCTCAAAATGACAAGTATTTTTTAGATGTACTGAAATTTCGAATAAATCAAAGAGTTCAAGACGTAAGCAAATTTGAATACCGGAGTTAACTTTCGTTAATGAGGATTTCAAATTCTGCGCAACAACGCCAAAATTTTTGATTTATTAAATTTCTACTATTGTTCTAAGATTTTGATATTACGGAACCAAACATCGTCACCATGATCTTGCAAACCAATAACACCTTTTTTAGGTATGTTCGCCCAATCTGGATTTAATCCTGGGAATTTAGAGTCTTTCACCATTGCATTCCAATCATCCGTCCACAAGTGGTACTCAACAACTGTTTTGCCATTTTGGCGATGCCAAACACTTCCTCTGTAAACCTCAATTTCAACTTCGTTCCACTCGCCAACAGGACGAGCATTTTGTGGAACTGCAGGAATTAAGTCGTACAAAGAACCAGCCATGCGGTTACCGTCTTTTCCGGCACGTGCATCAGGGTGCTTGTCGTTATCCAAAACCTGACATTCAGGTGCAGTTTTATATATTGGCCATCCTTCGGTTTCTTTACCTAAGTAAAAAACACCTGAGTTTCCTCCAGGAGAAATTTTCCACTCTAGTTTTAAACGGAAATTTGAAAATTCTTTGGTAGTAAGAATATCACCACCATCTCTTGAGCCCGCTTCACCATGACCCGATCCCGGACAATGAATTGTTCCATCCACAATTTTCCACTTGGTTGGAAAATGGTCTTTATTATTACCTTTCCATCCTTCGCTGGTTTTACCGTCGAATAACAATACCCAACCCTCTTCTTTTTCTTTTTTTATTAATTGATTTGCTTCAGCAGAACCACCTGTTTTTGATGTTTTACAAGAAATTGAAAACACAAAGGCCGCTGCTAATAAAAATGAGAAAACTTTTTTCATTCTATTAATATTTAATTGGTTAAAGATTTTAAATAATTAGTTCGTTTGTTCTAATTATTCACAAAAGTATTAAATTCTGTTTTTTACCAAAAAATTCGATTAAAAAATTTAAACCAAACGCACTTAAAACATGTTTCATGTTTATAAAATCGAAAGTTCTTTTGTAAATTCGATGATTGTATAGAAATTTTGACAAGCTAGTATTATGAGTAATTCAACAAAACCAAAAAGAATTGGAATATTAACTGCCGGTGGCGACTGCCCCGGGCTAAATGCTGCCATACGTGGGGTTGGAAAAACAGCCATAGTTGAATACGGAATGGAAGTTCTGGGTTTTAATGCTGGTTATTCGGGATTAATTAACGGCGACTACATAGAACTAAAAGAATCGGCACTTTCGGGTATTCTTACCTTAGGTGGAACCATATTGGGAACTTCGCGCGAAAAACCTTTTAAAATGGCGAAAAATGGCGATCCACATAAACCTGAAAAAATAAAACAAACCTATAAAGATTTAGAACTCGACTGTTTGGTTTGTATTGGCGGAAATGGAACCATGAAAACAGCAAACATGCTGGGCAAAGAAGGTTTAAATGTGGTTGGCATTCCGAAAACAATTGATAACGACGTATGGGGAACTGATGTAACTTTTGGTTTTGACTCGGCGGTACAAATTGCCACGGAATCTATTGACAGATTGCACACTACTGCCAACTCGCACCAGCGCGTTATGATTATTGAAATTATGGGACACCATGCAGGCTGGCTGGCACTTTATTCAGGTTTAGCAGGCGGTGGTGATATTATTCTGCTTCCTGAATTGGATTATAACATTCGTTCGGTATGTAAAAAAATTGAAGCCCGTTACGAGGACAATAAACCCTATTCGATTGTTGTTGTGGCCGAAGGGATTGATCACCCCAAAGGAGTGTCGGCAGCATCGCATGTGGGCAAAGCCATACAAACATACACCGGCATTGAAACCCGCGAAACGGTTTTGGGCTATATTCAGCGAGGAGGCTCGCCAACGCCAATGGATAGAATTTTGGCAACTCGTTATGGCGCATTTGCTGCCAAATGTATTGCCGATGAAAACTTTGGAACCATGGTTGCCATCAAAAATAACGAACTAACCACAGTTCCGTTAGAAGAGGTGGGTGGAAAATTACGTTTGGTTGATGAAGATTTTCCACTTATCGATAAAGCCCGCAAAATGGGTGTTTCGTTTGGCGATGAGTATTTGTAGAAAGATTAAATGGTCATAAAAAAAAGAACCGTTTGGATTAATTCCAAACGGTTCTTTTTTATTTCATGCCAACATATTACAAAGGTAGGTGAAGTACTTTCTTAGTTTCAAAAAACTCCTCATCAAAATATTCTTCTAAATCCTGCACAAAAACATTCCGCTTACTGAATGGTTTTATTTCCGCAGTTATATCTCCACCTTTTAAATAGATAACACCATTGGGCATGGCATTAAAATTTTTCTTTGAAACCTTTTTCCGAACCCATGAAACAAACTCAGGCAAACGTGTAACAGCCCGGCTAATTATAAAATCGTATTTTTCTTTTAGCTCCTCGGCACGAATTTGTTCTGCCTTTACATTTTCAAGACCCAGGGAATCGACAACTCCATTCACTACTTTTATTTTTTTTCCAATTGAATCAACCAAATGAAATTGTACATCGGGAAACATTATGGCCAATGGAATTCCAGGAAATCCGCCACCGGTGCCCACATCAAGCACCTTTGTTTTTCCTGCAAATTTTGTGAATTTTGCAATGGCTAGCGAATGTAAAACATGCCTTTCGTAAAATTCAGAAAAATCTTTACGCGATATCACGTTAATCTTTGAATTCCAATCGGCATAAAGCGGCTCCAATTGTTGAAACAACTCAATTTGTTTTTCAGTTAAATCGGGGAAGTATTTTAGAATTATATCCATGAAAAAAGAGATTGTTTTAGTTTTATTCTTTATAAATATTATAAAGCATTTTTTACTTAGACAATGCAAAATTAATGAGAATAGCCTTAGTTATTTGATTACATTTTTCAGCAGTATAAGTGAAAAAGACGAACAATAGCATACATGAATAAATTTAAATCAATCTCTCAATCTTTTTGCCCTATTTCTGTGCTTTCAATCATTTTAAACAGCATTTCGCGCGCCCTAAAAAGTTGCGCTTTTACTGTTCCGAGCGGCAAAGTTAACTCTTTTGCTATTTCTTCATACGAGAATTCGCGAAAATATCGTAATTCGACCAAAACCTGATAACGAGGTTTTAACTTGCGAACTACTCTTCGAAGCAGAATTGCTTTTTGTTGACGAATGAGTTTCTCTTCCGGATTTGGTTCTTTCGACTTCAAGCGGATTTGTTCTCCATTTTCACCTTGTTCGTTATTTTCCAGGGAAACATGTACACCTTTTTTCTTCCGTAAAAAATCGATACAGTTATTCGATGCAATTTTAAACAACCAAGTACTAAATGCGTAAGTTGGAGAATATTGATGGAGGCTTTTAAATGCTTTTCCGAAAGCTTCGAGTGTGAGGTCTTCAGCATCGCTGCGATTATTCACCATTTTTAGCAACATAAAATAAATGGCATCTTTGTAGCGGTTTAACAATCGGGCAAAAGCTTTCTCGTCGCCATTAAGTGCAGCTTTTACGAGTTCGTAATCCTGGCGAGCTTTATCAGACAATATTAAAACATTTTCCTCCATTGGTGCTTTCTGCTGGTTTTGCTAAAATGCCACCTAAAAAACAATTTATAATATGGCATTATTAGACCGTACACTAACGAAGGTATGAATATTTTACGTTCATTCAAACGATTCAGTACTATTTTTATGATAAGCACCTGAGCAAGGATAAATATGCCTACTAGTATAGAAATCAATGGCCAAAGCGCAAAACAAAAAACCAAACAGGCCAGCAACAAAGGAAGAAAAAGCAGCTTTGTAAGCTCATCAAATAGTAAGGCTTGTTTTTTCCCAAACGACAAATAGTTTTCGATGCGTGCACTTTTTTTCAGCAGGTCGAGATACACTGACCCATCAATCTTAGTATTTTTTCGAATGACCGAATCAGCGTTGAAATTTATGAGTGTATTTTTCCTTTTAATAAACGTATTTATAATCAGTTCAAGATTCGCATAAGGTTCTTTTAGGTTTTTTGCGTAACCGCCCAGTTCGTAATACTTTTCTTTTTTAAAGGCTACATTTTCTTCGTTACAAACGAATGGAATACCATTAAGAATGTATCCAACACTTTGTATTTGCTGAAAGAAAATTTCAATTCGGTAAAGCAAATTAAAGAATCCATTTTGTGGCGAAACAGTTGAATAACCTAGAACCACATTAGTTTGAGAAATTCCGGTACAATCAGCAAAACAATGCAACCACGCTTCATTTACTTCACTGAGTGCAATAGGTACACACAACACCCAATTATGGGCTGCCAATTTAAAGGCAATATTTTGGGCCATCTTTACCGAGAACCGGGTTTCCTGACTTAAAGTCGAAATTTTCAGACGAGGAAAACGCTGCTTCAAAAGCCCCAATACAGAAAGCGTATTGTCCTGCGAAAAATCATCGATGGCAACCACCTCAAAATCAAGATCTTCAATTTGTAAAATAGAAGGCAGATTTTTCTGAATGTTTTCTTCTGCATTCCGAACTGTCAGAATTAATGCAATCGGTTCTATACCGTTACCATTGCGTGCTTTTTTCTTTTTAAAGGCTACACGCGCTGTAAACATAAACAGGTACACAAAACGAATTGAAAAAATTACTAGAAAAGCAACCAACACCGTCCATTGTGCACTTGAAAGATTGACAAAAACATTTTGAAACTCTTGAATCATTCAGAGAAGAAATTCTGTATTAAAAACGCTAGCAATAGTAGCAAAATTAGACATAAAACTCGCGAAAATTACTTCTATTTTGTTTACATGAATTAGTTTTTATTAACAGCCTGCTTTGCCGCTATTTCTCTATTAAATCGAGTTAAATAGCTATATTTGCCCATCAATTTTGTTGAAATGAATTTTGAATTACAGACAACACAAGATAACTCACGCGCCAGGGCAGGCGTACTATCCACCGACCACGGCAAAATAGAAACACCTATTTTTATGCCAGTGGGTACTGCGGGTTCGGTTAAAGGAATCCACACACGCGATGTTAAAGAGGACATTAAGGCTCAAATTATACTTGGAAATACCTATCATTTATATTTACGTCCGGGAATAGACATTATTGAAAAAGCAGGTGGACTCCATAAGTTTAATGGCTGGGATCGACCAATTTTAACTGACAGTGGTGGTTTCCAGGTTTTTTCCTTAGGCGATATTCGTAAACTTTCGGAAGAAGGTGCGCGTTTTCAGTCGCATATTGATGGTTCGTACCACATGTTTACGCCTGAAAATGTAATGGATATTCAGCGCACAATTGGAGCCGACATTATAATGGCTTTTGATGAGTGTACTCCCGGAGATGCCGATTACAATTATGCTAAAAAGTCGCTCGAATTAACACAGCGCTGGTTAGAACGTTGTTTTATTCAGTTTAATAAAACCGAGCCAAAATACGGCTACAAACAAAGTCTTTTCCCTATTGTTCAAGGAAATACTTTTGCTGATTTACGCAAATTAGCAGTTGCCCACGTTAAACAGTTCGATGCCGATGGTTATGCAATTGGCGGTCTTTCGGTTGGTGAATCGGAGTCAGAAATGTACGAAATGACAGAAGTTGCCACGGCAGATCTCCCAGAAAATAAACCACGCTATTTAATGGGTGTAGGAACTCCGGTTAATATCTTGGAAGGAATTCATCGTGGAATTGACATGTTCGACTGTGTTATGCCAACGCGCAACGGACGTAATGGGATGTTGTTTACCAGCGATGGCATAATCAATATTAGAAATAAAAGATGGGAAAACGACCATTCTCCAATTGATGAAAAAGGGACTTCTTTTGTCGACAACTATTCAAAAGCTTATCTTCGCCACCTTATTATTTCGAAAGAAATGCTGGGTGCGCAAATAGCAAGTCAACACAACTTGGCATTTTATTTATGGCTTACAAATACCGCACGCGAGAAAATACAAAAAGGCGAATTTGTGAGTTGGAAAAATGAAATGGTTATTAAATTACAAGAAAGACTTTAGTAGAAAATGAAACGAGCATATAAAATATTTCTCATTCAGGAGTACCATTATAAGCGAGTTACATCGAATACCGTTGAAAATTTCAAATTATAATGAGATGAAATTGTACAAAACGATAGATTGGTACATTTCCAAGAAGTTTTTGGGAACTTTCTTTTATGCAATTGGGCTTATATTGAGTATTGCCATTGTTTTTGATATTTCGGAAAACCTCGATGAATTTATTTCAAATGAGGTGCCGGTTAAAGCAATTGTTTTTGAATATTACTTGAACTTTATTCCCTATTTTGGCAACTTATTCAGCCCGCTTTTTACCTTTATTGCAGTTATTTATTTCACTTCTAAAATGGCATTCAGCACCGAAATTATTGCCATTTTAAGCAGTGGAGTTTCGTATGCACGTTTAATGCGGCCTTATTTAATCTCGGCCTTTGTAATTGCACTGTTTTCCTTTAGTTTGAGCAACTTCATTATTCCGCCGGCTAATAAAACCATGAATAATTTCAAGAGTCAATACGTTAAAGACCGCCGCGTTAATACCGAACGAAATATTCACCGACAGATTGAACCCGGAGTATATATATACATGCAAAGTTTTAACAGCAATAATATTGGTCACCGCTTTACAATGGAACGCTTCGATGGTGCTGTATTAAAGGAAAAACTTACCGCACAAAATATTCGTTGGGATAAAGAAACTGGCAAATGGGTTATCAATTCCTACTGGAAACGTGTTATTCACGAAGATTACGAGGAGCTCTCAAAAGGTTACCGAATGGACACAATGTTAAACATGTCTCCTAAAGATTTTCAGCAATCGAAAAGTGAAATGGAAACCTATATGACACCCGATTTATTTCGCGAAATTGAAATGATGAAAATGCGAGGTGTTAATACCATTGAATGGGAGATTGAAAAACACAAACGTATGGCCAATCCATTTTCGGCCTTTATTTTAACTTTAATTGGTGCAGGATTAGCCTCACGTAAAGTTAAAGGAGGACTGGGTCTTCACCTGGGTTTAGGCCTGCTGCTTAGTTTTTCGTACATAATGTTTATGCAAATATCTACTGTTTTTGCCATTAGCGGTAGTACTTCGCCTATGATTGC
>JAUVDE010000033.1 GCA_030595485.1 Draconibacterium sp. | reverse complement strand
GGTGTTCATCCCATATTCAAAAATCAGGAAGTTTATGATGGCGGCATCCAGTACTATATCACGATGATTCGAAATAAAAAGATAGGGTTTTGTTTTATCCAGTTTTTCAATTCCTGTGCATTTTAACCCATCCGATGATTTATCGATTAACCAGTGCAAAAGGTCGTAAATAAATACGCCCTGAAGTTGTTTTATGCTACGAATTCGGCGAAGCTGAAATTTTACCATCTCAACTTTCGGGCGATTTTTAAACAAATGGAGTAGCACCTTTCCAAAGGTTTTATCCTTTACTAAAAGGCGCATTTTTTGTCTTACTTCACTGTCGTAGTAAGGGCGAATATCATCGAAATTATATGTTCCCATAGATTGTAATTAACACGGTAAAGAAACACATTCAAATTTAGAATTTCAACCTGAGCTGGAATTTTAACTCCGTTTTGTTGCTGCCATTAATTTCGTTGTAGCCCGAACTAATGATGTCGCGGTCGGTCCAGTGTGTATTGGCTAGTTTTAGCCAGCATTCAATTTTACGTGATATCGTACACTTCAAATTCAGATATGTTCTGAATCCTTGTCCATAATACGCTGGAATTGAAAAAGTATACAGGATATCGTTTTCGTAAGCGTAGATTCTACTCTCATAACTTTCAGTATTGAAATACGCTAAACGCGCCGAAAGATTAATGGGGAAGTTTAAGGGTGAATATTGAAAGTCTTGAAAAATTAGATAGCCATTTTCGTGTCGGTTACCATTATAATTAACGTGCTCGAGTCTGGTTTTTAATGTTAATGTTTCGCTTGGTTTATATTGAAAATGGACTCTTGTTTTTTGAATTCTTTCGGGCAGATTTACATACAACTTGTCGGCTTTAAATTTCTGCTCCTTTTCTTCGCTTTTAAAACGTATATAAAAATTGAATTGTTCTGAAAAATGGAAATTTAGTTGTGTGAAAATATCCCAGTTTTTGGTGGGGCCTGCAGTCGTGTAATTAATCCAATTCGATTGATAAATATCGGAATATGCCAAAAGAGTAATAAATTTTTCCGGAAAGAATTTGGCGCCAAAATACAATCCCGATTCATTGCTGATGTTACTTCCTTCGGCAAAAGTATTGGCCCAAAGTGCATGGTAATCTTTATCGAAATGACGAAATAGTAAAGAAAAATGAAGTTGGTCATTTAAGTGTGCAACAGCTCCTTGAACAAATGCTTTGCCTTTCGATTTTGAAAACGCCGCCTCTCCAAACAGTTGATACTTGCCTTTACTAAAGAGATAATCGACTCCTCCAGTGTAATTTTCTGTACCACTAAATCGGAAAAGATTATAAAGCTGAGTACTTCTAATGTATGGTTTATCAAACTTCTGGTGCACAAAAGTAGCACCCAGTTTTAGGTTCTTGAAATTCCATGAAAATACACCGCCAATGTTGATGCTGCCGACCGACTTCTCGTCTTCAATTTCATTTTTTGTGCGATGATAACCTGAAGTTTGAAGATTGGTAAAATAGCTGCTTGAGTCGCTTTCAACACTGTTGCCATCCCTGTTTTTTCGAGAATAGAATAAACTGAGTTTGCCATCGCCTATTTTTATTGTGGTAGCTGTTCCCCTGAAATATAAGTTCTCATCCACCGAAGTGTATCCCCGAACACCCTGCCCGGTTTTTGAAATACCCAACACGTCTTCCGACTTTCCCGAAGTGTATCCTTGCCAAAGCACCAGACCTTGCCCGGCACGAATAATATAGTCACCAAGAGAAATGTTCTCAAAGGTATTGTTCAGTTTAAAACTAAGATGTGCCGAGTTGTAATCGAATCCATGTTTGTTCGAACCTTTGAAAAATGCTTCACCGGGATCTTTTTCAGCGGTAAACCCGGCCGAAATTTTATTGCTAGCGGCAAAATTATAACGTGTGTAGTACCTAAAACGGTTTCCTTCAAAAGGAACTGACCCATCAGTCTTAGGTTTGTATCCACGCGTTTCTTGTAAATATCCTAAGCCCCGAACCATCAATTGATGATTGGCATATTTAAAGTCCTCTTTTAATGATTTTGTTGTTTGAATTTGTCCGCCAAAGAAAACAAAGGGCTGCATCTTTTCCAGCATATCGCGAGTAAAACCATCAATAGTTTGCAGTTCAAAAATAGAATAAGCCGGGCCAAAGGTTTCTACATAATTAAGTAGTTTATTTATTTGTACGTCATTTAAAATGTACAGGCGAGAAAGCTCCGCTGCATTGGTTGCATTTAAATTTATTGGATGCTCCGCCAAATTTTCAAGGTCCTCAATAATTAAGGCTACATCGGTTCCTTCAGTTATTTTATCAAGGTGCGATTCGATGATAGATTCTATAATTTTTGCAGGGTCGGTTTTTTGGGCAAGAGAAATAATAGGAAAGATTCCTAAAACTAAAATGGCGATATGTTTTAGCAGTTTTCTCATTATAACTCAAACTGAATAGAAACGGATGGTGAAAATCCTAAACTGCCATGGTACGAAAAAGCAATGTCGCTTGTAACTTTTTGAAAACGATAGCCTATTCCGGCAGTGTACTGTACCGGCCTGCCTGAAACGCCAAAACGTAAGGCCAGGTTTTGCACCGGAGAAAATTCCAAACCGGTTTTTATCAGTGTTTGGTAGCCGGTAGCTTTTTGTGCTTCGGCACTGAGTAAAACCATTTCCGAAAATTGGTAATGTCCGCCAATTCGGTAAATAGCTGGCATTTTTTCTTCCCCGTATGAAGTTTCAAAGCCATTCTCAATCAAATTAAAAACATGTGCCCCAAGTGTTAATTGTTTAGTGGTTTTGTGTGTAAGTCCTATTTCGAAAGTTGGAAAGCCAGCTGTATTTTCGTTTTCGGGAAAACGTTGCGAAAAATAATCGAGTTGGATGGCAGCATTTAGTTTCTTCGATAATTTGCGCGAATAGGCTAAGCCAATTTTATGTTCCTTGAAAGTTCCATGTCCGAATTGGTAAAAGCTAAAACCAAAAGCTCCATTCTCAAGGGGCAGAATTGCTGAAGCGGCGGCCAGCGTAAGTTCGTCAATCCTAAAGCGTGATTCGTAAAAAACACCTGCAGAAATATTCGTAAGGTTTGCTAAAGTAGCTTGGTTGTGAAAAGTGCTCCAGGTATCTGAAATCGAAACAAAAGCATTTGAAAGGCCAATTGCACGGGCGCCGCTTGGATAGTTTTGAGAAGAAACCAGTTGGGTGAATCCAATCAGCAATACAAATAGTATTTGAAAGGGTTTATTCATAAAAAAGAGGCATGTTGTTAAAAACACACCTCTTAAAATTACAAAATATTTTTTATTGTACTAACCTGAGTTCGAACTAAAATACAAACATAGCTTATTAGTTCGTTTTGTACTTGAATTTTATTTCAGAAAGATCCTGATTCGCCTTAACGATTTTTTGTTTTAGGTTTTCTTTGTATTCAATCAACTTGTTCATTAAAACTTCGTCGCCGGTTGCCATCATTTGAACCGCTAAAATTGCAGCATTCATTGCTCCGTTAACCGCAACCGTTGCAACCGGAATCCCCGGAGGCATTTGAAGAATAGCTAAAATTGAATCGAAGCCTGAAAGACTTGCGTTAATTGGTACGCCAATAACGGGAAGCGGAGTCATTGCTGCAATTACGCCAGGTAAATGTGCAGCCATACCGGCACCTGCAATAATCACTTTAATTCCCCGGTCTTTAGCGCCTTTTGCGAAAATTTCCACAGCTTCTGGCGTGCGGTGTGCCGACAGTGCATTAATCTCAAATGGAATCTCAAATTCATCAAACAATTTTGCAGCTTTTTCCATTACGCCTAAATCCGACGTGCTGCCCATAATTATACTAACCTTTGGAGTCATGTTTTATAATTTATTTGTTAATTTCGTACCTTTTATTTTCAATGCGAAAATACAGTAATTTAGCAATTAATAAAAATCAAATCCACATATGAAAAAGGTAAAAATCCTGGATAAAGAGTTTGAGTTGTTTATTCCTTACGAGAAAATTCGAGGGGCGATTGAGCAAATGGCAGATACAATGAACCAAGAGTTGGCTGGTAAAAACCCGCTATTCCTTTGTGTTCTTAATGGTTCGTTTATGTTTGCTGCTGAGTTGTTTAAGCGAATTGATTTTGTTGAATCGGAAATTTCATTCGTAAAGTTGGCATCGTACCAAGGCGATAAAACTACCGGAAAGGTAAAACAGCTTATTGGTTTAAACGAAGAGCTCGAAGGGCGTACTGTTGTGATTTTAGAAGATATTGTAGATAGCGGAATTACCATTTGCAACATTAACGAGCAATTGGCAAAACTGAATCCGAAAGAAGTTCTTGTGGCTACTTTATTGTTAAAACCAGATGCATTACAAAAGGAAGTTGATTTAAAATACGTAGGGATGGAGATTCCTAACGATTTTATTGTGGGATATGGTCTTGATTATAATGGTTATGGGCGTAACTTGTTAGATATCTATTCTGTTGTGAAATAATTTAAACCTAAAAATATGCTGAATCTAGTTCTGTTCGGCCCTCCCGGGGCAGGTAAAGGTACTCAAGCTGAATTTCTAATTAAAGCTTTTGACTTGGTTCATATTTCTACCGGTGACTTGTTACGTGCTGAAATTAAGGCAGAAACTCCACTGGGCGTAGAAGCTAAAAAGAGTATGGATAAAGGTAATTTGGTTCCCGACGAGGTTGTAGTCGGAATGATTAAATCCAAGTTGGAATCGAATGCAAAGGCCAAAGGTTTTATTTTTGATGGTTTTCCGCGAACTGTCGCGCAAGCTCAAGCGTTAGATCTTTTATTGGAAGAGAATAAAACGCCAATTTCGGGAATGCTTTGTTTGCAGGTTGAAAAGCAAGAATTGGTTAACCGCCTGCTAAGCCGTGGAAAGGTTTCGGGAAGAGCAGACGACCAGAATGAATCGATTATTGAAAATCGAATTGTAGTTTATAGTGAGAAAACTTTGCCATTGGTTGAGTATTACGAACCGTTTGGGAAACATTGTGGCATAAATGGGATGGGTACACCTGAAGAAATTGCTACACGTTTAAAAGAAGTTGTTGAGAGTTTGTAAGAAACTTTCAAAAAATCAAGTTACAAAGGATATTTCAAATTTGATATCCAGTAGTTTGATGATTTAAATTGAGAATTTAAAAGATAGATTATGGCTGATTCGAATTTTGTTGATTATGTAAGAATACATTGTCAGTCTGGAGACGGCGGTGCCGGTTCGGCGCATATGCGAAGAGAGAAGTTTGTTGCACTTGGTGGTCCTGATGGTGGCGATGGTGGTCGAGGTGGCCACATTATTGTTGAGGGAAACACGCAAATGTGGACCCTTCTTCATTTGAAATATAGAAAACATATTAAAGCAGGTCATGGCGATCAGGGCGGAAAACAGCGAAGCAGCGGTGCTGATGGTGAAGATGTTTTTTTGCAGGTTCCACTGGGAACCATTGCCCGCGATGTGGAAACCGGCGAATTGCTTTTTGAAATTACAAAACACGGCGAGCAGCAGGTTATTGCCAAAGGTGGCCGAGGTGGACAGGGAAACGACCATTTTAAAACGCCAACCAATCAAGCGCCACGATATGCGCAACCTGGTGAAGAAGGTAATGAAGGCTGGAAAATACTGGAATTAAAAGTTTTAGCTGATGTCGGTTTAGTGGGATTTCCGAGTTCTGGAAAATCAACACTTTTGTCGGTGGTTTCGGCTGCAAAACCAAAAATTGCTGAGTATCATTTTACCACTCTTGTTCCTAACTTAGGTATTGTGGGGCATCGCGAACAACGTTCGTTTGTTATGGCCGATATTCCGGGGATTATTGAAGGAGCACACGAAGGGCGTGGTCTTGGATTACGGTTTTTGCGACACATTGAACGGAATTCGATGTTATTGTTTATGGTTCCGGCAGATAGTGAAGACCATTTAAAAGAATACAAAATTCTACTGAACGAATTGGAGAAATATAATCCAGAATTGTTGGATAAACAACGTTATTTAGGCATTAGTAAATCTGATATGCTCGATGAAGAGTTAATGTCAGAAATTAGTGCCGAATTGGGCGATATCCCGCATTTATTTTTCTCGTCAATAACAGGTTTAAATGTGCAAGTATTAAAAGATAAAATCTGGGGGATTTTAAATAGTTAAATTTTCTGATGGAGTTTTTGCAAAATATATTGGACATAGATAAAGAGCTGTTTTTGTATTTAAACAGCTTTTATAATGATTTTTGGGACACGATTATGTTAATGATTACACGTAAAGAAACGTGGTTCCCATTCTATTGCATCATTCTGTTTTATATCTTTAAAAACTACCGAAGTAAGTCCTTGTTAATTATCCTCTCCTTGATTTTAGTAATAGCGGCAGCCGATCAGTTTTCAGGTTTAATGAAAGTTGGGTTCCATCGTTTTCGTCCGGTACACGAGCCGGCAATTGCCGATTTGGTGCATAACGTACTCCGAAAAGGGGGTTTGTACGGATTTGTTTCGGCACATGCAGCAAATTCGGTGGCTATTTTGGTTTTTACTTCGCGAATATTTAAAAGCAAAAGCTACTATTTTCTAATGCTTTTTTGGGCGCTTCTTTTTATGTACTCGCGCATTTACGGGGGAGTACATTATCCGCTCGATATACTAGGCGGAGCAACTCTGGGTTGGATTATTGGTATTTTAGTATACAAGCTTATGATGTTTATCGAAAATCACTTTTTCTTTTCACGCTCACCAAAAATTGTAAGAACAGAACTGTCTGCAACACAATCAGGAATTATTTACTTGGTGTTTGTTGTGGTTATGGCAGGCGTTTTTATTCAAACCTATATTTTGCATCATTACAATTATTTGTAAATGAATAATCCTGCTGAATTTTATAGCGAGAAGCTTTTAAAATATACTTCGAAACTAAGTCAGGTTTCAACTAAGTTAAAACGGTTTACCTGGTATCGTTTATTTACGTTTATTTCCATCTTTTTACCGGTTTCATTTTTAGGGTTTCAATGGCCCGCTTTAGTTTTAACGTTTTCGTTGGTGGTTCTCTTTTTCTTTTTGATAAAAAAGAATCTTCAACTTGAAAAAGAAAAACAGAAGTATTCCGCATTAAAAAAGCTAGTTGAAGATGAACTGCTGGCATTAGAACATTCTTTCCTTCATTTTCAGCATGGAGAAGAGTTTCTGGATACCGATCATTTTTTCTCATACGATCTCGATTTGTTTGGAGCAGGTTCAGTGTTTCAGTTTTTAAATCGGACATCAACGGTTGGTGGTCGTCAGAAATTGGCAAGCTGGTTAATTAGTCCTTTGAAAGATAAAGCTGAAATTGTAAGCCGACAAAAAGCTATTCATGAACTTTCGCAGCTTCCTGACTGGCGGCTACATTTTCTTGCCAATGGAAATCTCTTTAATGAAACCGAACAATTGAGTCGCGAAATAAAAGCGTGGTCAGAAATGGATCTGGAGTTAAATCGTCCTAAAAAAGTTAAATGGCTGATTCGAATTATTCCCGCAATTACGTTATTAGCAATTCTTCCTGCCGCGTTGGGGGTTTCAAATTTCTATTTGATTTTTATGATTGTTGTTCAGTTGGTTTTAATGTATTTCTTCTGGACTCGAATAAGCTATTATTTCAATTTCTTTGGAAGAAAGTCTGAGCTGCTTTCGAAATACATGCAATTGTTGCAGTTTGTCGAAAAGGGTGAGTTTCAAACAGAATATCTCTTAAGCCTTCAAAAGCAGGTTGCCAAGCCATCGGCAAGTAAAATATTTAGCGAACTAAAAAGTTTGGTAAAAGAGTTTGAGTACCGCCAGAATATTTTGGTTGGAATTGTTTTAAACGGAATTTTCACCTGGGATATTCGTTGTGTGTACAAACTTTGGAGTTGGCATCAACAACACCATGAAAAGTTGGCAATTTGGCTCGATGTAATTGCAGAAATGGATGCCTTGATTAGTTTGGGGAATTACGCCAATAATCATGCTGAATTTGTTTTCCCTGAAATTTGTGTTGATGGTTTTGAGTTTGATGCAAAAGAGTTGGGTCACCCGCTGCTGAAACCGGGGAAACGTGTTTGCAGTGATATGCAAATTAATGGCTGGTCGAAAGTAATGGTGGTTACCGGTGCAAATATGGCAGGTAAAAGTACTTTTCTGCGAACTGTGGGTGTAAACCTGATTTTGAGTAGATTGGGTACTCCTGTTTGTGCAAAAGAAATGCGAATTACACCAATCGATATTTATACAAACATGCGAACCACCGATTCGCTTTTAAAAGATGAATCGTATTTCTTTGCCGAATTAAAACGGATAAAAGGAGTGTTGGATAGGCTGGAAAGTGGTGAACGTATTTTTGTTATTCTCGACGAAATGTTAAAAGGAACCAATTCTATCGATAAATTAAATGGTTCCCGGGAACTCATCAAAAAGCTATTGGGATTTAAGTCGGTTTCACTGATTGCAACGCACGATTTAAAATTGAGTGAGATGGAAAGTGATTATCCGGAACAGGTTTTTAATAAGTGTTTCGAAATTAGAATAGTAAATGACGAGCTAATTTTTGATTACAAACTTTCTGACGGTGCTACTAAAACAATGAATGCTACATTTCTCATGAAAAAAATGGGGATAATTTAATTCGCGTTTATGCTTGAGTCAGAATCAATCATTTCAATCTTTCTTCAATCTTTATAGTGCTGAAAACTGTGACTGAGACTGCGACTTTCATTTATCTGCGAACTGAGACTCTCTGCTCTACCTATTCCTTTGCCTTTTGTTCTAAACTTTTTATCCAATGTTTTTCAACTGTAAATTGTTAGTTACTGCATCCCCCGATTCTGCAAAAAAGTGCTCGATTTAATTATATTTGTGTCAATCGTGTGAATTCCGTGGTTTTTGAACTTTTCACTACCCTCAATGTCTTGTAGTTTCAACAAATCTCGGGACTCGCAGTTTTCAAAATGAAGATTCTGGAGATTTATATATGAGCGCAACTTACGACGAAGGAACCATTAAAACATTAGATTGGCAGGAGCATATCCGGAGACGTCCGGGAATGTACATCGGGAAACTAGGTGACGGAACTTCTGCCGATGATGGAATTTATGTATTGCTGAAAGAAGTAATGGATAACTCCATTGATGAATTTATGATGGGACACGGGAAAAAGATTTCGGTGGATGTTGAACAAGACCGTGTGACGATTCGTGATTACGGGCGTGGTATTCCGCTTGGCAAGCTGGTTGACGTAGTCAGCAAAATGAATACCGGTGCAAAATACGACAATAAAGTATTTAAAAAATCGGTGGGATTAAACGGTGTTGGTATTAAAGCTGTTAATGCATTGTCAATCGATTTTATGATAAAGGCAGTTCGCGAAGGGGTTGCCAAAGAAGTTTATTTCAGCAAAGGAGTTAAAACGGGCGAAAAGGATTTTACTGGTCTTGATGAGGAAAATGGAACAATAGTAACTTTTATTCCCGACATTAATGTATTCAAGAAATTTCGTTATATGAACGATTACATCGTGAATATGATGAAGAACTACACCTTTCTGAATGCCGGATTAACCGTTGAATTTAATGGAGAACGTTTTATCTCACGCAATGGTTTACGCGACCTGCTGGAAGAAAATATGGACCACGACCCAATTTACCCAATTATACATTTAAAAGGCGAGGATATTGAGGTAGCCATCACACATGGAAACCAATATGGCGAAGATTATTATTCTTTCACAAATGGTCAACACACAACACAAGGTGGTACGCACCTACAGGCTTTTCGTGAAGTTTTAGTGAAAACAATCAGGGAATTTTACAAGAAAGATTATGACCCGTCTGATATTCGGGCATCCATTGTGGCGGCAGTTAGTATTAAAGTCGAAGAACCTGTTTTTGAATCGCAAACCAAAACCAAACTTGGTTCAAGAGATATTGGTCCCGATGGTCCTTCGGTGAGGGCACACGTTGGGAATTTTCTGCAAAAGGAGCTCAATAATTTCTTACATAAAAATCAGGAGGTTGCTGAAAACCTGTTGCGACGAATTGTGGAATCGGAACGTGAAAGGAAAGCCATTTCAGGGGTTAAAAAACTGGCAAAACAGCGCGCAAAAAAGTCAAATCTTCATAATAAAAAATTACGCGATTGTCGTGCTCATTTCAACAGCAAGCATGTTCGAAAAGAAGAATCGAGCATTTTTATAACAGAGGGTGACTCGGCAAGTGGATCGATTACCAAATCGCGCGATGTGAATACACAGGCTGTATTCAGTTTGAAGGGAAAACCATTGAATACTTATGGCTTAACTAAAAAAGTGGTCTACGAAAACGAGGAGTTTAACCTTCTTCAGGCTGCCCTGAATATTGAGGATAGCATGGAAGATTTGCGATACAACAACGTAATTATTGCTACCGATGCCGATGTGGATGGAATGCATATTCGTTTGCTGCTTATTACTTTTTTCCTGCAATTCTTTCCCGAATTAATTAAAAAGGGACACGTTTATATTTTGCAAACACCACTTTTTAGGGTGCGCAACAAACAAAAAACATTTTATTGTTATTCCGATGAAGAAAAGGAAAAGGCAATTAAAAAACTAAAAGGGAAGCCCGAAATAACACGATTTAAAGGTTTGGGTGAAATTTCGCCCGATGAATTTAAACACTTTATTGGAGAAGATATTCGCTTAGATCCGGTACAGATGAAAAAACACGAGTCGGTATCGAAAATGTTGGAGTATTATATGGGTAAAAATACTCCTGAAAGACAGGGATTTATTATTGAAAACCTTTATGTCGAGAAGGATGAGGTAGCTTAAGAAAATTACTAAACCGAAGAAGTAGGATAAACCAATAATGTCAGAAGAGATTTTAAATAACGAAGACGAAGAGATTCAAGATAACTCGAGCGAAGAGATTCAAGTTGAAATTGTAAAAGATGAGGTCACTTATTTATCGGGGATGTATAAAGAGTGGTTTCTCGATTATGCATCGTATGTTATTTTAGAACGTGCCGTTCCGTATATTAACGACGGGCTGAAACCGGTGCAGCGCCGTATTATGCATGCCATGAAGGAAATGGACGACGGGCGTTACAACAAGGTTGCAAACATTATTGGGCAAACTATGCAGTACCACCCACACGGCGATGCATCCATTGGCGATGCAACGGTTCAGTTGGGGCAAAAGGAATTGCTTATTGATACCCAGGGAAACTGGGGGAATATTCTTACGGGCGACGGTTCAGCTGCTCCGCGTTACATAGAGGCGCGTCTTACAAAATTTGCGTTGGAAGTTCTGTTTAATGCAAAAACTACGAACTGGAAACTGTCGTACGATGGACGTAAAAAAGAGCCGGTTACACTTCCTGTAAAATTTCCTTTACTGCTTGCTCAGGGAGTTGAAGGTATTGCTGTTGGACTGGCATCGAAAATGTTCCCGCATAATTTTGTGGAACTGTTGGATGCCTCAATTGCGTATTTAAAAGGTAAGGATTTTGAATTGCTGCCCGACTTTCCAACCGGAGGTTCGGCTGACTTTAGTAAATACAACGATGGTCTTCGTGGAGGTTCGGTAAAAGTGCGTGCCCGAATTGACAAAAAAGATAATAAAACGCTGGTAATTAATGAAGTACCGTATGGTAAAACAACTACTACATTAATCGAGTCGATTATTAAGGCCAACGACAAAGGCAAAATAAAGGTTAAAAAAATTGACGATAACACTGCTGCCAATGTTGAGATTATGGTGCATCTGGCTCCGGGTGTTTCGTCCGATAAAACTATTGATGCACTTTATGCTTTTACCGATTGCGAAGTGTCACTTTCTCCCAACTCGTGTATTATCGAAAACGATAAACCGATATTTATTGGTGTTAAGGAAATTCTTCGACGTTCGGCTGACAGTACACTTCAGTTACTAAAACTGGAACTGGAAATTAGAAAACGAGAGTTGGAAGAGCAATGGCATTTTTCATCACTCGAAAAAATATTTATTGAAGAACGGATTTATAAGGACAAAAAATTCGAGGATTCGGAAAACATGGATCAGGCGGTTGCTCACATCGACAAACGTTTAGACCCTTGGAAACCGAAACTAAAACGTGAAATTACACGCGAAGATATTCTCAGGTTAATGGAAATTCGAATGGCGCGAATCCTGAAATTTAATAAGGACAAAGCCAACGACCATTTGCAAGGAATTGAAGATGAAATTGTCAAGGTTGAGGAAAACATTAAAAACATTGTTCCTTTTACCATCAAGTGGTTTCATCATTTAAAAACCAAATATGGGAAGAATCGCGAACGAAAAACTGAAATTCGTAGCTTCGAAAATATTGTAGCATCCAAGGTTGTTGTCAAAAATGAAAAATTGTACATCGACCGTAAGGAAGGATTTGTAGGAACTTCACTTCGTAAGGCAGAGTTTGTTTGCGATTGTTCCGATATTGATGATATTGTAATTTTCCGCCGCGATGGTACGTATTATATAACCAAGGTTTCCGATAAAGCATTTATTGGAAAAAACCCATTGTTTTTGGCCGTTTTCAAAAAGAACGACAAACGAACCATTTATAACGTGGTTTATAAAGATGGTAAAACGGGATTCTCGTACATGAAGCGTTTCTTTGTAACCGGTGTTACTCGCGATAAAGAATACAACCTTACAAAAGAAACCAAAGGATCTAGAATTACGTATTTCTCTGCTAATCCAAATGGCGAGGCCGAAATATTAAGGATAACTTTGAAGCCAAAATCGCGTATTAAAAAGTTGATTTTTGAAGAAGACTTGAGTGAGTTGGCAATAAAAGGACGTCAGTCAATGGGGAACATTCTGACCAAAAACGAGGTGCAAAAAATTGCCTTGAAAGAGAAAGGTGTTTCAACGCTTGGTGGTCGTAAAATTTGGTTCGATGCCGATGTTCGTCGTATAAATGCCGATAACAGGGGCGATTTCCTTGGCGAATTTTCAGGCGAAGACAAAATACTTGTTCTCTACAAAAAAGGGGATTACCAGCTTTATAATTACGATTTAAGTAATCATTTTGGTCAAGATATTCTCGCCATCGAAAAGTTTGATAAACGAAAGATTCTTTCGGCTGTTTATTTCGACTCCGAACAAAAATTTTATTACGTAAAACGTTTTGAGATTGATGAGGTAGAAGGCAAGCTTATTCGTTTTGTAGGTGATAATGATGATAATAAATTAGTTAGTGTAACCTGGGTTCATTACCCACGATTAGAGCTTACTTTTGGAGGGAAAAATGCGGAGCGTGAGAACGAAATTATCGAAGTGTCGGAATTTATTGGCATAAAATCGACGAAAGCAAAAGGAAAACGATTGTCGAATTATCAAGTTGACAATATTCTGGAGCTTGAGCCAACAATAAAAGACGATTACGATCATCATGAAGAAGAGCCGGAGCCGGAAACTGTTGTTGAAGAAGTGAAAGCACCCGAATCTGCTGATTACGACGATGTCCCGATGGAAGTTATCAAACCTAAAAATGAGGATGATGACGATGAGGGGGAAGGTTCAAGTCAACTGACAATATTTTAGTTCAAAGTCCAGTTCAAAATTTTTAATGTACGCTGAACTCAAAACTTAAAAGTATGAGAATATATTTGATAGGATATATGGGAAGTGGGAAATCTCATTTGGGGTGGAAGCTTGCCAATTATTTGGGAGTACAATTTGTAGATATGGACAACTACATTGAAGAAAGAAATTGTAAAACCATACCACAAATTTTTGCTCAAGAAGGTGAAGCAGAGTTTCGCAGCAAGGAACGAAATGCTTTGGAAGAACTTTCTGAATTTACCGATATTGTAATTGCCACTGGTGGAGGAGCTCCCTGTTTTTTCGATAATGTTGATTTGATGAATTCAACGGGTAAAACAATCTACCTAAATATTGATCCTACAATTTTGGCTGATCGTCTTTTAACATCAAAAACGGAACGACCGCTGATAAAAGGAAAATCGCGCGATGAGTTGGTTGCTTTTATTGATGAAACATTGAAAAAACGCAACGAGTTTTATTCACAGGCGCAATATCAAATAACGGAACCTGATTTTGATTTGGATGCACTTCAGAAGATGATTTCGTAAGGAAAAGTTGCAGGTTTCATGTTGCTGGATCCATGTTCTTATAGGTTGAAACGTGTAACCTGAAACAAATCTATGAGTATATTAATTCGATAATACTTGTAAGCATAAAAGTTTAATATAGAACAATAACAAAATGCCAACAGTTGCTCAAATATTTGCACACACCCTAAAAGAGATTGGGGTGCGTTTTGTATTTGGTGTTCCCAGCGGAAATATGATTGATTATATTGAAGCACTCCGAAAGGAAGATGGAATCGATTTTGTTTTGGTAGGACATGAAGCAACAGCGTCGTTTATGGCTGATGTTTGTGGAAGGCTGACTGGTGTTCCCGGAGTGTGTTTTGGAACTTTTGGTCCGGGTGCAACCAATTTAAGCACTGGTGTTGGAGGTGCTTTGCTCGACCGTTCTCCATTAATTGCTTTTACCGATGAAATGCCTGACCACCTGTTGAATCGAACGGTTCAAATGAACATTAATCATCAACAATTATTTTTCCCAATTACAAAATGGACTACTCGCTTAAATGCTGAAAGTATAGCCGAAATTATTTTAAAGGGAGCTGGAATTGCGACTGAAGAAACACCGGGTTCAGTTCATATTGGAGTACCTTCCGGAATTGGGCAAGTGGAAGTAGAAGAAACAAATAGTTCTATTGATTATTTACGTTTAGAGAAAAAAAGATGGTCGCCACTGGTTCCTGAACAAGTTAATAAGATAAAAGAACTTTGGCAGAAAAGTGAAAAACCTGTTTTTGCTATAGGTTTGTCTGCAGTTCGTGCAGGTGT
>JAUVDE010000340.1 GCA_030595485.1 Draconibacterium sp. | reverse complement strand
GTTCCGAGGCATCTTTTTATGGAGAGTAGCTTTATAAATTTCGCCTACAAAGACCAGGCTTTTCCAATTGGAGCCGGGCAAACTATATCGCAGCCCTACACGGTAGCTTTTCAAACTTGTTTGCTCGATATTCAGAAAAACGATAAAGTTTTAGAAGTGGGCACGGGCTCAGGCTACCAGGCGGCGGTTTTGGTTGAAATGGGTGCCAAAGTTTTTACTATCGAACGCCAGAAAGAGTTGTATGCAAATGTGCAGAAATTCTTACCATCCATTGGGTATTCACCGGCGTGTTTTTTTGGCGATGGCTACAAAGGTCTGCCAAACTTGGCGCCTTTCGATAAGATTTTAGTTACGGCTGGCGCTCCCTATATCCCTGAAGATTTAAAATTGCAGTTAAAAATTGGAGGTACTTTGGTGGTTCCGGTAGGAGATGGTAGGCGCCAGGAAATGTATAAAGTTACGCGCGTTTCTGAGGAGGAGTTCACCTCGAAAAAACATGGTGGTTTTGTGTTTGTTCCAATGTTAAAAGGTACTGTAAATTCATAGAAATGATAAAAATTGAAAAGTTTGTTGTAAATCCTCTGGGGGAAAATAGTCTTGTAATTTCAGATGAAACGGGCGATTGTATATTTGTCGATCCGGGTTTTTATTATTCCGAAGAACACGATGAAATAAGAAAGTACGTGGCCGAAAATAAATTGAATCCCGTAAAAATTACAAATACCCATTGTCATTTCGATCATATTATGGGCGTTGAATTTATACGCGAAGAATACAATATTCCATTGCATGCGCATGCCGAGGATGCTTTCTGGATCGACAAAGCAGTAGATCAGGGTAAAATGTTTGGTTTCGAAATAAAACCGGTTCGGCAAATGGATGCATTTCTAACTGAATCTGAAACGATTAAATTTGGCAATTCCGAATTGGAAGTTATTCACGTTCCGGGACACACGCCCGGGCATGTCGTTTTTTATAACAAAGAAGCCGAAGTTTTAATTGCCGGAGATGTTTTGTTTTATGGTAGTATTGGACGCACCGATTTACCCGGAGGCAATCACGAGGATTTAATTTCGAATATTAAAAACAAACTTTTTGTTTTACCCGATAATACCAAAGTTTATTGTGGGCACGGTCCGGAAACAACACTTGGCTTTGAAAAAAGTTCTAACCCATTTTTAACTTAGATAATTGATTTTTTGAGGGACGGTAAAAATGGTTTAAAATCATTTTTTCCTTAGTTCACAATTTATATACTTGCATCAAAATTTTAAGCAAAAAGATTATGTCAATTGATAGTTTTGTAACCCGCCATATTGGTCCACGAAAAAGCGATTTAAAAGCAATGTTCGAGGCCGTTAGAGTTTCGTCGATGGAAGAATTGATAGAACAAACTGTTCCAGCGAACATTCGTCTACAGAAACCTATGAAGTTACACGAAGGACTTACCGAACGTAAGTATTTCCGTAATATCTTGGATCTGGCTTCGAAAAACAAGGTTTACAATACCTACATTGGAATGGGATACTACGATACAATTACTCCGGCAGTAGTTCTTCGTAATGTATTGGAGAATCCGGCTTGGTATACTTCATACACTCCTTATCAAGCTGAAATTTCGCAAGGACGATTAGAAGCTCTTTTGAATTTCCAGACAATGGTTTGTGAACTTACCGGAATGGAAATTGCAAATGCATCTTTGCTCGATGAGTCTACGGCTGCTGCGGAAGCAATGGTTATGATGATGAATCTTCGTTCGCGCAAAATGGTAAAGGCAGGTGTTAATGTTGTTTTGGTTGACGAAAAAATGTGGACACAAACACATGATGTACTCGAAACACGTGCGGAGCCACTGGGTATTGAAATGAAAATTTTACCAAAATCGGAGTTCGAATTAACGGATGATGTTTTTGGTGTTTTAGTTCAGTATCCGAATTCCGATGGTGAAATAATTGATTATGCTGAGTTGGTTGAAAAGGCACATGAAAAAGATATAAAAGTAGCAGTCGCTGCTGATTTAATGTCATTGGCAATTTTAACTCCTCCGGGAGAATGGGGCGCTGATATTGTTTTCGGAACTTCGCAACGTTTTGGTGTTCCAATGGGATACGGTGGCCCACACGCCGCATATTTTACTGCAAAAGCTGCTTTTAAACGTAGCATGCCGGGCCGAATAATTGGTGTTGCAAAAGATGTGAATGGTAACCGTGCATTGCGAATGGCATTACAAACCCGCGAGCAGCACATTAAAAGGGAAAAAGCCACATCGAATATTTGTACTGCGCAAGCGCTTTTGGCAACAATGGCCAGTTTCTTTGGTGTGTATCACGGACCGGAAGGTGTTCGCGGAATTGCAGAAAGAATACATAATATTGCTGCTTTCTTAACGCAAGAAATTGAGAAACTAGGATATACTCAACTCAATAAAAATTATTTCGATACTATTCGTTTTTCAATGCCAAAGCATGTAAAACGCGAAGACATTGAATGGTTGTCGCATGAATTGGAGATGAATTTCTGCTACTTCGAAAATGGCGATGTAGGTATTAGTATTGATGAAACTACTAATCCGGAAGATATTGGATGGATAATTGAAGTGTTTGCGAAAGCTGCCAATAAGAAATGGCAGATAATTCACGAGTATCCTGAAGGTTATTCTATTGATGAAAAGTATGCTCGTCAATCGGAATTTATGACACAAGAGGTTTTTAATAAATTCCGCTCTGAAACCGAAATGGTACGTTACATAAAACGTTTGGAAGGGAAAGATATTTCGCTTACCCAATCGATGATTTCATTAGGCTCTTGTACCATGAAATTAAATGCAGCCACCGAAATGTTACCAATGAGCTGGATTGAATTTAATGGACTTCACCCTTTTATTCCTAAAAATCAGGCACGCGGATATCACGAAATGATGGAAGAATTACGTCGCGATCTTTCAGAAATTACGGGAATGGCAGATGTAAGTTTGCAGCCAAATTCGGGCGCAGCTGGCGAATATGCCGGATTAATGGTTATTCAGGAATACCATAAAAGCCGGGGAGAAGGACAACGCGATGTGGTAATTATTCCGGCATCGGCTCATGGAACGAATCCTGCGAGTGCGGTTATGGCAGGAATGAAGGTAGTTGTCGTTGCCTGCGACGAAAGAGGAAACGTAGATATGGACGACTTGCGAGCAAAAGCTGAGTTGCATAAAGATAATTTGTCGTCGTTTATGGTTACTTACCCATCAACACACGGTGTTTTCGAATCATCGATTATTGAAATGTGTGAAGTAATTCACGACAACGGAGGTCAGGTTTATATGGATGGTGCAAACATGAATGCTCAAGTTGGATTAACCAATCCACGCTTAATTGGAGCTGATGTGTGTCACCTGAATTTACATAAAACATTTGCTATCCCACATGGTGGTGGTGGCCCAGGTGTTGGCCCAATTGCGGTAGCCAGTCATTTGGTTGAGTTTTTGCCATCGCACCCGGTAATGAATAATGGTCATGTTGGAATCCATGCAGTTGCAGGAGCTCCCTGGGGTAGTGCATCGGTTTTAACTATTACTTATGGTTACATTAAAATGATGGGTGCCGACGGATTAACGGAAGCAACAAAAATGGCTATTCTAAATGCCAATTACATTGCCGAGGCATTAAAAGATAACTATGGGATTTTGTATACCGGTGAAAATGGCCGTGTGGCGCACGAATTAATTTTGGAATGTCGACATTTGAAAGCTTCCTGTGGAATCACCGAGTCTGACATTGCCAAACGTTTGATGGATTATGGATTCCATGCTCCAACGCTTTCATTCCCGGTTTATGGTACTTTAATGGTTGAACCAACTGAAAGCGAATCGAAAGAAGAGCTGGACCGTTTTATTGATGCTTTAAATTCAATTTACGCTGAAGTAAAAGAGGTTGAAGAAGGAGTTGTAGACAAAGAGGACAACGTACTTAAAAATGCACCGCACACGGCTGAAGTTGTAATTGCCGATGAATGGGAACATAGTTACCCTCGCTCGAAAGCAGCTTTTCCGCTCGATTGGATTCGTGAGAACAAATATTGGGTGCCAGTTGGCCGGGTTGATAATGCCTGGGGCGATAGAAACTTAATTTGTACATGCGGCTCGCCCGAAGAATACGAACATTTTTCATAAGAAGTTGTCTGAAATTA
>JAUVDE010000270.1 GCA_030595485.1 Draconibacterium sp. | reverse complement strand
AATGGAAGTAACATGCTTATCGCCCGATGGTAAAATTGTTGAAGGTTTGGCTCATAATAAATATCGAAATGTTTTTGCCGTACAATTTCATCCCGAAGTTACTGCCTTGTACGAAGACATGGAATTAAAAAAATTCCATCCTGAAGATAAACCAGCAAGCTACCACAGCATTCTTGGCAAATCGAGTATTCGTTTTCATGAAGCTTATTGGGAATATATATCCGATGTATTGAAGAAAGTTAAACGAAGAAAAAAGTAATTATCAGACAATTAATATTCTAAAAGTTTAATTTATAACCACTTTAAACTCCCTCATTAAAACGCCTGATTTAGCATGAGATATAATGAGTTCTCCCCTTCACTAGTCCGAACTAAATCTAAACGTAAATCAACGCCTGTTTTTGCTTGAATCGCATAACGAATCCCTAATCCACCTGCAGAATACCAACCATCATCTTCGCGCGACCTGTCATCTACTCCATACGAACCACCAGCAAGATTAGCAACACCATAAAATCCGGTTACCCGAAATCTCGAATCGCCAATAGTATAGCGGTATTCTGTTTGAGCTCCCGACATGTATTTCGCTTTAAACTGACCTGCGGGAAATCCACGAAGCATTGCCTTTCCTGAAAGGGTTGGCAATCCACTGTCGGATGTTTTTTCGGATGCATACTGACCGTAAAATTGCCAGGCCCACACATCTTTTATTTTAAAACCTTTAGCATAATAACGAGCATCGCAAATAAATGAATAATACGAATCAGCAGCTCCCAACCAATCTGGATTCGAATTAATTTTCAAACTTAGCCATGATGCTGATGAAGGATAATATTTATTCTTTCGTGTGTCAAAGCTCGAAGCAATTCCAAAACCACCGGTCGACTCATCAACAATGCCATTTTTAAACAAAAATTCTTCTCCTGCCTCATTATTCGGATCATATCTAATTCCTTTGTAGGTAATTGGCCCACCCAGATAAATGTTATTAGCCACCTTGAACATAAGCAGTTCCGAAATTGCAAAACTGTTAACATTATAAGCAACCTCCCCACCATCACTATCAAATTCGTTGTTTATTCCTGATTGTAAAATCTGAGTATTCGAAAGTATCTTATTGTTGTTAAACCATACGTTATTTCGAATGAAAGCACTGTAACTTTCGGTATTTGAATATTGTCCTCCAACCTGTAATTGCGACTTTGAAGATATTCCATTATCGGTACTGTATAAACCCGAAACGACAAACCCAAAACCAACACCCATTAATGGCGAACTGGTTAGAAGTGGCACGATTTTAATGGCTTTCTCTGCTCGGGTGCTGTCCTGTCCCCAAACTAAAGTTGGTGTAATCAATAAGAATACCAAGAGTAATTTAGCTAACTTTTTCATCAAACAAATTCGTTTTTCATAGTAACAATCAAAAATCGAAATTTCCTATATCACATCGAAAATTATCGTTTTTTACCTCATGTTAACCTTAAACTTTAAACATTATACTTTTAACTCTTAACTTTAATCACAAACTCTTAACTTCTTTCTGTACTTTTGCGCCCGCAATTTAAAGCATAAGAAAATGACATTTCTGGAAGAAATACAACGCCGACGCACATTTGGAATTGTGAGTCACCCTGATGCGGGTAAGACAACACTAACCGAAAAACTACTATTATTTGGTGGGGCAATTCGTGTAGCAGGTGCCGTAAAAAACAACAAAATTAAAAAAGGTGCCACTTCTGATTTTATGGAAATAGAACGCCAACGTGGTATTTCGGTTGCTACATCGGTAATGGGTTTCGAGTACAATGGTTACAAAATAAACATCCTCGACACTCCCGGCCACCAAGACTTCCAGGAAGATACTTTCAGAACTTTAACTGCAGTTGACAGTGTTATTATTGTAATTGACGCTGCAAAAGGAGTTGAGCCGCAAACCGAAAAACTGATGAACGTTTGCCGTATGCGCAAAACACCGGTTATTGTGTTTGTAAATAAGATGGACCGCCCAACACAAGATTCGTTCTCGTTGATGGACGAAATAGAAGACCAATTAAAAATTAAAGTTCGTCCTTTAAGTTGGCCTATTAACAGTGGTCCCGATTTTAAAGGTGTTTACAATATTTTCAATAGAAGTTTAAAACTTTTCACTCCTGATATTCAAGGCATTGAAGAACGTATTAAATTTGAAGATATTTCGGATCCAAAATTGGAAGACTACATTGGTGACGATGCTGAAGTATTGCGCGAGGAGGTGGAATTAGTTGAAGGAATTTATCCTGAATTTGATAACGACGAGTATCTGGCAGGTGATTTGGCTCCGGTATTTTTTGGAAGTGCATTATACAACTTTGGAGTACAAGAATTATTGGATGCTTTTGTTGAAATTGCTCCAATTCCCCAGCCCAGTTTTACAGAAGAGCGTGAAGTTAAACCCGAAGAAAAAGGCTTTACAGGATTTGTTTTTAAAATTCATGCCAACATCGATCCAAATCACCGTAGCCGAATTGCTTTTGTAAAAGTTTGTTCGGGTGAATTCGAACGAAATAAAATGTACAAGAATATTCGTTTAGGTAAAACATTCCGAATTTCAAGTCCGACAGCCTTTATGGCTTCGCAAAAAGAAATTGTCGAGTTTGCTTACCCCGGCGATATTGTTGGTGTACCCGATACCGGAAACCTTATTATTGGCGATACTATAACCAATGGCGAAGAAATTAACTTTAAAGGATTGCCAAGTTTCTCTCCCGAAATGTTCCGTTACATTGAAAATGCCGACCCAATGAAATCGAAACAATTGGGCAAAGGTGTCGATCAGTTGATGGACGAAGGTGTGGCACAGTTATTTACAAGTGCTTTTAACGGACGAAAAATTATTGGAACCGTTGGGCAGCTTCAGTTTGAAGTTATTCAATACCGTTTGGAACATGAATACAATGCTAAATGTAGGTTCGAGCCAATATCGATGCACAAAGCCTGTTGGATTGAATGCGACAATGAAAAAGTATTAACAGAATTTAAAAAACGTAAGCACCAGAAAATGGCAAAAGATAAATTTGGTCGTGATGTATTTATGGCCGATTCAGCGTTTATTTTACAAATGGCTCAGGATGAGTTTAAGGATATACAATTCCATTTCACATCAGAATTTTAGGGACAGCGAAAACGAAAGCAGAAGGATAGAAGTAATTTTTACTATTTTTAAATTATGGATACTAGTTTTTACGATACCAATTTATTTACCTACGGGCTTTTACCAGCCTTGATATTTCTTTCGCGGGTATTGGATGTTTCATTTGGAACAATCCGTATTGTAATGATTTCTAAAGGTCATAAACTTTGGGCTCCTATTTTGGGGTTTTTCGAAATATTTATTTGGTTGCTGGCTATTTCTCGCGTTTTTCAAAACCTCGATAACTGGGTTTGTTATTTTGCCTACGCTGGTGGTTTTGCATGTGGCAATTATGTGGGTTTATTAATTGAAGAGAAATTAGCAGTTGGAATTGCCAAAATTCAGATTATTACACGAAAAAACGCAAATCAACTTATTGCAAACCTGATTGAAGCCGGCTATGGAATTACGCATCATGAAGCAAAAGGTAGTTCCGAAACGGTAAGTATTATCTACTCCATTGTAAATAGGAAAGAGATTGAAAAAGTTCAGGAGGTTGTTAATAAAACCAATCCAATGGCTTTTTATTCGGTTGAAGATGTAAAATCAGTAAACCAAGGAATCTTCCCTGGAAAAACCGTTTGGCGACGCCGCAAAGGAAAGTAAAAATAGTCTCAGTTTTCAGTATCAGTATTCAGTATCTAATACTAGTGTTAAGTCAAGTATAAAGTTTCGGGTAAGTCGAAGTAATTTTAGAATTTTCACAAATCAAAAGAATATGAGTATAGCAGCGTTATATAAAGATTTTTTTGAGAAGTGAAAAGCTAAAAGAACAAGACTTGGCGTGAAAGAGTATGCTTGACTTGACACTAGGTTATTCGATAAAGCTTACAAACTCTTCAGTATAAAATCGACCAAAAGCTGTGGGTTTTCAAGCGAATGTGGATGGTGCCCTACTCCTTCTTTAATTATCAATTCAATTTCACCTCCGGCTTTTCTAAAGTTTTTTGCCAGTTTCATTGTATTTTCATCCAATGGCACAACCTTATCGGCATTACCACAAACATGAATTACGGGAATATTTGCCTTTGCCACCTTTTTACTTGTGTAAAGCGGAATTCCCTTATAACGTTTAACACTCTTCTCGTTTAATCCATATACCGATAAACATTCCTGCCAACTACCTGCACTACCTTTCCCTTTATATAAACCTCCGGGCCAGCTTTTAATGTCGCAAACAGGCGCATCGGCATAAATACAACTCACTTTTTCTGTATTTTGAGCAGCCCAGTTGTATATTATTAAGCCACCCCGGCTCATTCCTTCCAAAACAGCTTTTTTATTTAGCTTGTATTCTTTGGTAATAAACTCGTAGTAATTATCCCAAATCTCAACTGCTTTTGGGCAACCATAAAGTCCGGCCACATCCACATAAACCACATGAAAACCTTGTTCTAAAAGCACTGAATCTAACTGATGTTCGTGTCCCCAAAAACGAGCTCGCCAAATCCAATTGTGCGCATCGTTTGCTTTCTCAGGAAAAACAATTTTTGCAGTTCTTCCCTCAAAAATAAATTCCTTCATTTTATATTTCTCAAAAGGATTTTCTTGAGAAAAAACACCTGTCGTTTTTAATAGTAAGAAAATGAAGATTATGGATAATCGTTTTAGTGTGTTTTTCATATTTTAACTAATTAGTTCATTTTTCATTTCGTAATGCTTTCCGAGAAGCCTTATCAACCAACGAAAAAACACGCTCAATCTCATCCTTTTTTTGTGTAGGCTGGTGCCCTTTCACTTTTACAAACTCACAATTTATTTTATCTATTCTTTGGTAAAACTCTTTGTATAGTTTATGATTATTCAGCAGCTCTCCCTTGTTTGAATAGAAATTGTTTTGCTCCAATCTTTTTCTACGTTCCAAAAGCTGGATAATATTTTGCGAATCGGTGTAAGTTATTATTTGCCGATTAGCTTCCACTTTTTCTAATGCCCAAAGCAAGGTTTGCAATTCCAATTTTGTTGAACTGGTATTTTCAAACCGTTGCACTTTTACCCTCGAATACAAGTCTACAACCTTAATCTCCTTTTCTGCAATAAGCAAACAAGCACCGTATCCAACTTT
>JAUVDE010000144.1 GCA_030595485.1 Draconibacterium sp. | reverse complement strand
TCATGCAACAGAAGTTGTTCCTGCAATTCGAGCTCTTGTATCAACTGAGGGTTTGAAGATTGTTAAAGTAAGCAACTCAGCATTGGTTGAAAAATTTAATTGTTGTTCCGAATCATTCGAGAAGGTTGGTACACCTTTCACTCCCGATTTAATTGTTTATTGTAAATCGAAATACATCTATATCGACGAAGTTTCTTCGCCGGAAGCGACAATTGAAGCTTTCGAAATAAAATATGAGCTCTTTGTTTCAGACAATGGCTATGCTCCAAAAGTAGTATTTATTAAAGGCATTGGAATGCTTTCAATTGGCGACAATGCAGCACAATCAAATATTATTAAAGAAGTGTTTGAAGATGCTATGAAAATTTCATGGTTATCAGAGTCTTTTGGAGGCCAGCATTTCATGACTCCGAAACAAATCAACTTTATCGATACCTGGGAAGTTGAAAATTACCGCCGTAAAGTTTCTGCAGGAGCTTCAACCGGACGTGTTGAAAATAAAATCTCGATTGTTACCGGTGCAGCACAAGGATTTGGTGAAGGCATTGCCCGTGTAATGAAAGAAAACGGATCGAACATTATTGTAGCCGACCTTAACGAAGCTGTTGGTAGCACTACTGCTGACTCTTTCAACGAAATAAAAAATAGTAGCCGTGCTCTATTTGTTAAATCAAATGTTGCTGATCTGGATTCATTGAAGAACCTGATGCACCAAACGGTATGTGAATTTGGTGGTTTGGATGTTTTTGTAAGTAATGCAGGTATTTTACGTGCCGGTGGATTGGATGAAATGACTCCTGAAAATTTCGATTTGGTTACAAAAATCAATTACAATGCCTATTTCTATTGTGTAAAGGCTGCCACTCCAATTATGAAGCTTCAGAATAAATACAATGCTTCAATGTATGCCGATGTTATTCAAATTAACTCGAAATCGGGTTTAGCCGGAAGCAAGAAAAACTTTGCCTATGCCGGCGGGAAATTTGGGGGTATTGGTTTAACTCAGTCGTTTGCATTAGAACTAGCGCCCGATAGAATTAAGGTAAACTCTGTTTGTCCGGGTAACTTTTACGAAGGTCCTCTTTGGAGCGATCCTGTAAACGGATTGTTTGTTCAGTATTTGGAAGCAGGCAAAGTACCGGGAGCTAAAACAATTGACGATGTAAAAGCGTTCTATTTAGCGCAGGTTCCACTTGGAAAAGGTTGTTCGCCTGTTGATGTTGCAAAGGCAGTTTTCTATGCAATCGATCAGGAAAATGAAACAGGACAGGCAATTCCTGTTAGCGGTGGACAAATTATGTTGAATTAAAAAGTGAGTAAAGAGTAGATAGTAATTAGTAGTGAGTAAGGGAAAGAGACAAAGTGATTCAGAATAATCTCAATACTCAAGTCTCACTACTCAAATCTAAACAGAATATGAAAACAAAAGCAGTAAGAATATACGGAAAAGGCGATTTACGCCTGGAAGAGTTTGAACTTCCAGAAATAAAAGAAGATGAAATATTAGCAACAGTTGTAAGCGACAGTATTTGCATGAGCAGTTGGAAAGCAGCAATTTTGGGTACAGAACACAAACGTGTACCTAACGATGCAGCTGAAAATCCACCTATTATTGGCCATGAGTTTAGTGGCGAAATAATTGAAGTTGGAGCCAAGTGGAAAGACAAATTCCAGGTTGGACAAAAATATTCTATTCAACCGGCAATTTATTACGAAGACGGTCCGGTAGGAGTTTTGAGCGCTCCGGGTTACTCTTATAAATACATTGGTGGAAATGCCACCCATGTTATTATCCCCAAAGACGTACTTGAACAAGACTGTTTATTGCCATTCGAACATCCGGGTTATTATCCGGGGTCGCTAGCCGAGCCACTAAGTTGTGTGGTTGGTGCTATGCATGCAAACTACCATACAAAGCCGGGTTCGTATGTACACGAAATGGAAATTGTTGAAGGTGGTAAAATGGCGATTCTTGCTGGCGTTGGTCCTTTAGGATTGGCGGCGATTAATTATACCATTAACCGCGAAGGTCGCAAACCATCGCTTATGGTTGTAACTGATATTGCGCAAGACCGTTTGGACAGAGCAGCTGATATTTTCCCTGTGGAATGGGCTAAAGAAAAAGGAATTGAACTGGTATATGTGAATACAGGCGAGGTAGAAAATCCGGTTGAAACACTAAAAGAGATTTCGGGTGGAGATGGTTACAACGATGTATTTGTTTTTGCTCCGGTTCCAGCACTTGTAGAGCAAGGCGACGATATTATGACGGATGATGGATGCTTGAACTTTTTTGCAGGACCAAGTAATACCAAATTTAAAGCAAAAATGAATTTCTATAATGTACATTATGCTTCAACGCACATTGTTGGCACATCGGGCGGTAATACTGACGACATGCTAGAAGCGCTAAGGATTATGGAAAAAGACTTAGACCCAGCTGGTTTGGTTACACACATTGGTGGCTTAAATTCGGTAATTGAAACTACTTTAAATTTACCCGACATTCCGGGAGGTAAAAAGCTTATCTACACACAAAAAAACCTTCCATTAACGCCTATCTCCGACTTTGAAGAATTAGGAAAAACGGACAAATATTATGCAGATTTGGCTAATATAGTTTCCAAAACAAAAGGTCTTTGGAGCGTTGAAGCCGAAGATTATTTGTTGGAACATGCTCCTGCGATTTAAATTGACTTAACATTTGCCTGTAATAGACATCAATTAGCTATTACAGGCAAATTCCTTCTTACCTTCGCACCCTCAAGTTTTACCTAAACCTGCTTCTGAAACAATTTTTATTTCTTAAAACAAAGAAACATGATTTACATTGCAGACACGGCAGATATTGCTGCTTTAAAAGATTTATACTCGTTTTTCCCTCTTGGAGGTGTAACCACAAATCCTACCATTTTAAAACAATCGGGTTTAAAGTTATCGAAGGCAATTGAAGAAATTGCAAAGATTGTTGGCAGTGGTTCAATCCATGTACAGATGCTTTCGAACACCACGGAAGAGATGGTAAAAGAAGCAAAGAAGTACAAAGAATATTTCAACTTTGGAGATAACTTTTATGCCAAGATTCCGGTTTCGATTGAAGGTTACCGAGCGATGCAAATATTAAAAGATGCTGGGATTAATATAACAGCAACTGCTATTTTTACTCAGCAACAGGCTTTGGTGGCATCACGTGCCGGCGCCGATTTTGTGGCTCCTTACGTTAGTCGACTCGATAATATTTCGTCGCACGGAATTGAGGTAGTTTCTGACATCGTTAAAAACACCAAAAAATTTGATTTGCCCACAAAGGTATTAGCTGCCAGCTTTAAAACAGTCGACCAAATTCACCGAGTAAGTATGGCTGGAGCACAAGCTGCAACTATTGGCCCTGAATTGCTGTATCAGTTGGTTAAACACCCAATGACCGATATTAGTATTGCTCAGTTTGAGGAAGACGGAAAAGATTTATACGATATTTAAGAACCAAATTTCAGGTCAATATACCGACGGCGAGTATTAATTTACTTGCCGTTTTTTATTTCTGCACACATCAAAATTTCAACTTTTTAGAGGCAGTGTAAAACAAAATTCACTGCCAGATTCAAGCTCACTTTTCACCCAGATCTGCCCTCCATGTTTTTCAACAAATTCCTTGCAAAGAATAAGACCTAAACCTGTTCCTTTCTCACCCTCCGTTCCTTTTGTCGAAACATTACTGTCAATCCTAAATATTTTTTCGATGTTTTCTTTAGCTATTCCAACACCTGAATCACGAATTATTATTTCACAAAAATCGACTTGTAATTTGGTATGAATTGAGATTTCGCCATCGTTTGGTGTAAACTTTATGGCGTTGGCTAGTAGGTTTCGAAATACAGTTGCAAACATATTTACATCAGCATTAACCATTATTTTTTGCTTTGTAAAAACATCAATTAACAGGTTCTTATTTAGCGCCGCCTCTTCATGAAAAACAACTAATTCATGTATTTTTTCATTCACATTAAAATTCTCAGGTTCAAAAAGTATGGCGTTTCGCTGAACTCTTGCCCAGGTCAATAAATTACCCAATAAATCATGGGCTTGTTTCGATGAATTGTGGATATTGCGAATGTGGGTTTCTACTTTTTCTTGATTCATTTTACCAAGGCCGGATAACAAAACTTCAGAAAAACCAACAATAATATTAAAGTGGTTTCCCAGGTCGTGCCCAATAATCGAGAAGAACTTATCTTTTGTTTTATTAAGCTCTTTTAACTCCTTGTTTTGCAAAGTAATCAGGTGGTTCTGTTCCTCAATTTGCAAAGTTCTTTCTGCCACTTTTTGTTTCAAAACGATTTTGTCGAGTTTCAATTTCCGCTCACGTATTTTAACAAAGGCAACCACCGCCAGTGTTATAAGAATCACATAAATAAAATAAGCGTAATTACTCAGCCACCATGGAGGAAGAACAACAATTCGGATACGAACCTCTTCTTCATTCCACACCCCATCGTTGTTTGAGCCTTTTACCATAAAAGTATATTCTCCGGGATTTAAGGCAAAAAACGGCACAAACTTACGGTTTTCAATTTCGGTCCATTCGTTTGAAACCCCTTCCATTTTGTAGGCATAACTATTTTTCTGAGGATTTGTAAACTCCAACGCAGCAAACTCAATGGTAAACGATTGAACATTGTGCGACAAAATTATTTTAGCGTCTTGTTCAAGATTAATCTCCTCCTGAATTCCGTTGGTGGTTTTACGAAACGAAGTAAATACAAGCTCAGGCACGTAAGGATTTCCGGCAATCGAGTCGGGATAAAAAGTATTAAATCCGTTCATTCCACCAAACATCATCTGCCCATCGGCACACAAACAAGTTGCCCTCAAATTAAATTCAAGGCTTTGCAAACCATCTTCCTGAGTGTAAATTTCAAGTTCGTTTGTATCTGGATTAAACTGGCATAATCCATTACCCGTTGCAAGCCACAGGTTGTTACGTTGGTCTTTTTTAATGGCATAAATATAATTACTTGGCAAACCCTGCTTTTCACCAAAATGACCAAACGTTGAATTCTGTTTATCAAAAATATTAGCATAAGCATTTGAGCCAATCCAAATGTTGCCATCGCCATCTTCACAAAGCGAAATAATAAAATTACTATTCAATCCTTCTGTTTCCTTTTTATAATGCCTGATTTCTTTTGTTTTGGGCTCATAAACATCCAGTCCGTTTATAGTCGCTATCCAAATCAATCCTTCCGAATCTTCAAGTACACTGTAAACCAGATTGGCACTTAATCGATGGTTAATTTCTTCATTAGTATTAAAAACCTCCACCTCCGAAGCTTCAACATTAACTTTATACAAACCATTTGACGAAGCAATCCAGCAATTATTATTCTTGTCTTGAATAATGTGGTAAATTCTGGTGTTTTCGAAAGTTGGAAAATTGGGTTTATCAAAATATTCATTCCACAATAAAAATTGATTACGCGGTTTATCGTAAACAAAAATCCCGTCACGGGTTCCTAACCAAATGTTACCACTCGAGTCTTTAAAAATTGCATGTACAAAATCGTTTGGAAGAAAGTGATTCCCGGAATGTTGCGTGGAAAAATGCTCAACTGCATTCGTCTCCGGATTGATTAAGTTCAAGCCCTGCCCCCAGTTGCCTACCCAGATAATACCATCGTTGTTTTTATACATCCCGGCAATAACATTACCCAGCAGATTTGTAGCACCGGGGCGGAAAGTGTTCCGGTAAAGTTTAAATTTCTTCTTTTTCAAATCAGTTTTACTCACTCCTGACAATGTACCCACCCACAGATTTTCCGATTTATCGATTAACAAACACTGTGCAATATTATGCCCAACCTGGCTATTCTCAATCGTAAAATTCCGAATGCCGTATTCCGTTTCGGATGTTGCAGAAATAAGATACAAACCATTGCCTTCGGTGGCTATTAACAAACTCCCGGTTTTATCCTGAACAATGTTTCTTATGCACGTTTCGAATACAAATGGGTTCACGGATTCCTGTTCAAACGTAACCTCTTGTGCAATTCCCGAGGACTTACTTACCTTAAACAAACCAAAATCTGTCCCCACCCAAATTCTATTGGTTTTATCTTGAAAAAGTGCGGTTACATTGGCTTCGATGATATCCCCGCCTCTACTGTTTCGAAAAGTATAATAACTGAATGCTTTCGATTCGGGATTAAAGGAAGCTAAGCCGTTTGGAGTTCCTATCCAAATGATACCATTTTTTGATTCCATCACCGGAATTTTCACATCTTTTACCGATGCATCGTATGGAAGATCACTTGTATAATGTTTAATATTTTCCGATACGGGATTATAGATTGAAATTACTGGTGGCGTATTAATTAGGATCATCCCATTTTTCAAACAGATATTATCGTAGCTGTATTCGGTAATATCCGAATGAAAATCGGTTTGGTACTGAATCCGCTCAAATCTGTCTTCAGTTCGAAAGTACTTATGCAAACCTCCTTTGGTACCAATCCACAGGTTTCCTTCGGTATCTTCCGATATGGCATAAATCCAATTATTGGATATGGAATTAGAATCGGCTGGATTAAAACGAAACAATTTAAAGTCCCGGCCATCGAAACGATCCAAACCGTTCTGAGTGCCTAACCAAATATAACCTTTTGAATCTTGAAAAATACAGTTGACAACACTTTGCGAAAGACCTTCGTTAATGGAATAATTGGTGAAATTATACTGCTGAGGATATACTTCTCCCAACAACAACAGACTGAAAATCAGAATTCCGATTAATCGTTTCATGGTTTTTTAAAAACAACAACAATCTACTGATTTTTGACATCTCTGACAAATATTTCGAATCACAATCAAATATGCATGCACTTAATAAAACTACTTCTGAAAATAGATGGCAAAATTAATTCCTGCTGAATACAGGTAGGTTTTTAAGTCGGAATAAGTGGTCAGCGATGAAAAAGAATACCGCACAATGGGTTCGAAGCGCAATTCCAATTTCTCGTTTATTCTGTAATCAACACCCAAACCTGCCAAACCGACAAAGTTTACAGTATTAAAATCTACTCCTTCTTCTGAAAAAGTACTCACTTCGTCTTTCCCATTGTAAGTATAAATTTGTTTTGTTTTTGAACCACTAAAAAAGTCGGTGGAAATACCTGCAGACAAGAACACTTTCGTTCGTTTATTCACCACATAAAAATTAGCTTTTAATGGTATCCCTAGAAAATAGTAATGATTTATGGTTTTTGTTTTATCAGGCACAAAAGGGTCGTCTCCATTTTCTGGAAAAACATAATCAGCATCCTCAGTTTCCATTTTATCACCTCGGTCGGCGTATTGAAGACCAGACTCTAAAATCCAGCGCTCGCTTAATCGATATTTAACAGTTAATCCGGTGGTAAATCCAAATCGTGCCGACTCCATTTCGTTACGCATGTCAATAAATCCTATATCATCAACATCTGATTTTAAAGTTCTAAACGTATAATCTGGTGAAAAACTAAAACCAAAGGAAAATCGTTTTGCAGAATTAAACCGCTGTGTTTGTGAAAACCCGATACTTACTAAACACAAAAATGCAATAGTTAGAAAATATCTTCTGGTATCCATGCAAACAAAGGAAGCAAAATATTCTAAACCACCAGATAAATTGTGTATAATACCATTTCATGTACTAATCTGCCCAATTAAAATGTGCCTTTTTGCTTTATACTTCAAAAGAGAATTGACCAATAGCCCTGCTATTACTAACTTTTATTTTTTGCCTAAAACAAAAATCCTTCATTTTTCTTATGAGCAGATTAACACATAAAATGGTATAATGAAAAGAGGCTATACTCTTTCGAGATAGCCTCTTTAACGGAATTCACTAGAGATAAACTCCTCAACTAAGGCGGTATGTGTGTACGCACCTTAGTCCCATTTATACTGATAAAAAACAAGGGTCTCCTTAATCCCATTTAATTATTCGCGGTAAATAATTCTACCAACCTGAATGTTACTATCAAGTTTTAATCGGTAGAGATAGATACCTGAAACATCATGATTAGGTTTATATTCAACTG
>JAUVDE010000242.1 GCA_030595485.1 Draconibacterium sp. | reverse complement strand
CACAAGCTGCTCAACATATTTTTCGAAACGAGTAGCATCTTGCGCGTGGGCAGTTAAAAATCCAAATAGAATTAAAAGAGAGAATAATTGTTTCATGCAATATTTTTATTGAAATGGTCACTTTAGAATGTCATGCTGTATTTATTTCAGCATCTTTTTATAGAAGGTCTCAAAATAAAACAATCTGCTATTCTTACAAAAATGCTTATCAGTGATAATCTGCTAAATCTACGTCAACAGTGTTCTATCCTTTAACCATACCACTCACGCTTGCGACCTTGAAGATTATTCAAGGAGTCAATGGTAACGTTTACATCATTCACAATCTGAAAATCGAACATACCCACACAAATAAAGTCGGCTCCATTTTTAAAGGCCCAGTTAAAACCATCTTCGGGTTTAATGGCTCCGGCAGCCAAAACTTTAAAGCCCATAACCGGAACTTTGGCGCGTTCAACAAACTCAATAGTTCGGTCGGGAAACAAGCAGAAACAATTATCGTGAAATTTATTGTGGTCGAGTGAACGTTTGCCATCTACTTCAAAAGGTACCCGGTTTTCGCGAGGGTGTGCCGACCAGTAATTATCGTGGTGCATGGTTTTCATGTAATAATCCGGAATAATACCCTGTTCCTCGCAGGCAATTAATGAATCCACCGTATGCGAAGCTAAACCCGCAGTGTAACCTTGCTTTCGGATATGGTTTAACATCAAATCAATTTTGTCAAGTTTATTATCGCGCACCATCCAGTCGCAATGGTTTCCTTGTATTTGAATAATATCAACCCCAAAATCAATGGCCTTATCTATGTTTATAAGATAATCTCCCGTTTTTCGGTCGGGACCAATTTGCGTAATCACCTTAATTTTACTACCCGTTAGCTTTTTATATTTCTGCATGGTGGCATTGGTCGGGAAACCAATATTAATTGTGTTTATCCCTGCTTCCTCTGCCAGCATTAGTGTTTCAAAAATTTTCTTTTCAGTGTTGTAAGCTCTAAATAACGACGGTACATAATGCAAATCGCGCGAGTGTGCCCAACCACCAATTAGGTTGCCTCCTGCCACCAAACGACTAATTTCGTGGTCGCCAATTTTTCCCATTGGTAATTCACCTTTTAGTTCGCTAATATCAGCTCCACCAATTTTTATGGTTGCTCCTGAAAGGGTATCTACTCCAAACTTCTGTGTTTCGCGAAAAGCCCCTAGACCCAAAACACCAAGCGCTGGAATGGTTGCCAAATTTTTCAAAGCTTCACGACGTGAATTATCAGTTGTGGTTTCTTCAGCATTCGCTTCTACGTTCTTTTTCGAGAAAATGGGTAAGGCATAAATTCCCCAACCTTTATCATTCAGAAAGATTAAAACCACCAAGGCCAAAGCTTCAATCAGGTTTTTATTTACGATGTACAAACTGCCCTCGGAACCTGCCATTAACGAACCACCAAAAGGAGGGTGTGCAAAATAATACAACATCAACAACGCAATTCCCGAAACGGCAGAAATACGAATAGCTAAACCAAGGAAAAGTCCAATACCAATTAAAATTAAAGCTGCCATATTCAGTGGGTCAACCACATTCATTAAACTATCGGAGCTACCTAGCCATTGGTAGAAACCAGAAAATGGCCCGGTTGAGCTTGACAAATAACCTGCAGCACTCCAATTTCCGGCTGCAAATTTTGCAACACCTTCGTATAAAAAATGCCATCCTATGGCTACCCTAAAAATGGTGATTAATAGCTTTTTCCAGTTCATTATTGATGATTTAGACTCAAATTCCGTATTAAAATAAGCGTATCTAATTCATTTTAAAAAGAATAAAAACCAATTCATATTCAATCCAAATAAAATAGTTGAGTTGCCATTATTTGGAATTTGAATATTGAAAAATTGTCATTTATTTCAGTTTTGGAGCTTGTTTTTGATACTTGCTATTTGTTTTCTGTTCTCATTTTTTACATTTGTGCCGTATTAAAACAGACGTACAATGAGCAAAGAATTTTCACCCACAAAATATATTCTGAAATCGTACAAAACCGGAAAAGAATTTGAGGATACCGGCTGGATGCTGGATGCTCCTGAAGAAAATAATCCAACTTTAATCCGTGCGGTTTACGACAAAAAACAAATTGATGTAAAAGACGATTCGTGGGGCTTGTACAAGTTTGCCGATTGGTTGCCAATTGGGCGTACTCTAGAGGGCTCATCGGCACCAGTGACCTATAAAAGTGAAGGTTTGGCAAAAGAACTTGGACTAGAAAATCTTTGGATAACCTTTAGCGGCTACTGGCCCGAAAAAGGTGTTAATATGACTACTGCATCGTTTAAAGAAACCGAAGCTTACTCGGTTTGCGGACGAATGACAGAAGATATGAAACAGGTTTTGGTGGTTGCTTCTGCGGGAAATACCTCGCGTGCTTTTGCAAAAGTTTGTTCCGAAAATAATATCCCACTCATTATTTGTGTTCCTGAAGATAACTTAAATGCACTTTGGTTTGATGGTCCGTTAAACGACTGTGTAAAACTAATTTGCAGCAAGTCGGGAAGCGATTACTTTGATGCCATTCACCTGTCGAACATTGTGGCCGGAATGGACGGATTTATTGCTGAAGGTGGAGCTAAAAATGTTGCTCGCCGCGACGGAATGGCAACTACCATGCTTTCGGCAACTACTACAATCGGTCAAATTCCTGATTACTATTTTCAGGCAATTGGAAGTGGAACAGGCGCCATTGCAGCCTGGGAGGCTAACCTGCGCTTAATTGAAGATGGTCGTTTTGGCTCGAACAAAATGAAATTAATGATTTCGCAAAACGCACCATTTACACCAATCCACGATGCATGGAAAGCTGACTCACGCGCCATGCTTCCGTTGGACGACGATCTTGCTCGCGAACAAGTGGAAGAGATTGTGGCAAAAGTGCTTTCTAACCGCAAACCTCCCTACCCTGTTGCAGGTGGTTTATACGATGCCATGAAAGATGCAGGTGGTGATGTACTATTAGCCTCAAACAAAGAAGCTGCTGAAGCCGGAAAACTTTTCCTTGAATTGGAAGGGAACGATATTCACCCAGCCTCGGCCATTGCAGCAGCTACCTTAATTAATGCGGCAAAAGACGGCACCGTTAACAAGGATGATTTAATCATGCTAAACATTACTGGTGGTGGCGAAGAAAAATTCAAAGCTGAAAATGATTTGTTTTATCTAAAACCTGAAGTAGTTTTTGATATTAATCCGAACGAAGAAGAAGTAAAAGAAAAAGTGGCAAAGCTTTTTTAAATACAAGATATTTCTCAGGAAAACGGTTCCGGAAAATAAATATGTTTTCGGAACCGTTTTTTTATGTTATTCATTCCTTTCTATTTCCTCAAACAATATTTTCTTATACATTCGCATTCAGACATTTTTTGAATCAAACATCCCCCGGTTTTGGATAATTTGTCGCTATTTTTATAGGTGTGAAATCTATCTTTGACGTCGTATACAATACGAAAGAAACTCAATAATTAAATACCATGTTTAAACAAACTAATTACATTCTAACCTTACTGGCCATTTCATTATTTGCGATGGTTTCGTGTACTTCATACACCGACTATTCAAATATTCCTTTTGAAGAACCCTCTCCCTTACCATGGGAAGACCCTGCCATTTGCCAAGTGAATAAAGAAGCGCCTCATGCACATTTTATTCCTTTTGCTTCTGCTGAACAAGCTCGCACTGCCGACAAATGGCAGTCGCCTTTTCTTAAATCATTAAATGGAACATGGCAGTTCCATTTGGCACAAAACCCATCAGAGCGTCCATTTTGGTTCTTTAAAAACGATTTCGACACTCGCCAATGGAATGAAATTCAGGTTCCTGCAAACTGGGAAGTAGTTGGTTTCGACTATCCTATTTACACCAACGTAAAATACCCACATGCTAAAACACCTCCACTAATTCAAGAGCATTACAATCCAGTAGGTTCCTACAAACGTACATTCGGAATTCCTGCTGAATGGGATGGTAACGCTATCATCGCTCATTTTGGTGCAGTTTCATCGTGCATGAATCTGTGGGTAAACGAACAATTTGTGGGTTATAGCGAAGACAGCAAAACTCCTGCTGAATTCAACATTACAAAATATTTAGTTGATGGCGAAAATACCATGGCCGTTGAAATTTTCCGTTGGAGCGATGCTTCATATTTGGAAGACCAGGATTTCTGGCGCTTAAGTGGAATTACCCGTGACACTTATTTAAAAGCTCGCAGCAAACAACACATAGTTGATTATAAGGTTGGTTCTAACCTGGATGACACTTATACCAATGGTTTATTTTTACTTGATGTTGAAGTTGGTAGCCTTTCGCAAGAAGCAGAAAAAGTAAGTGTTCAAGCAGTATTGTCAGAAAATGGCAAAGTTGTGGAAGATATGACTATCAGCATTGCCAATGGTTCCGGGAATGCAAAATTTGAAGCTGTAATAGAAAATGCAAAACAATGGTCAGCGGAAATTCCAAACCTTTACGAATTGGTAATCACTCTTAAAAACGGAAATGATGTTATTGAAGTTATCCGACAAGATGTAGGTTTCCGCCGCATTGAGATTATTGATGCAACGCTACGTGTAAATGGAAAATACGTTTATATAAAAGGAGCAAACCTACACGAACACCACGATAAAAACGGTCATGTTCAGGATATAGAAACCATGCTTTTAGATATTAAGACCATGAAGGAAAATAACCTGAATGCCGTTCGCACATCGCATTACCCTCAGCCTGAATTATGGTACGAGCTATGTAACAAATACGGTTTATACATTGTGGACGAAGTAAATATTGAATCGCATGGAATGGGTTACGGAAAAGAATCGTTGGCGAAAAATGAAGCATGGAAAGATGCGCATTTATACCGCACCAAAAACATGTTCGAACGCGATAAAAACCAACCTTGTATTATAACCTGGTCGCTGGGTAACGAAGCCGGAAACGGTGTAAACTTCCAGGCTACTTACGACTATCTAAAATCGATGGATGATACCCGTCCTGTTCAATACGAACAAGCACACGGAAAAGGCAACACCGATATTTTCTGCCCCATGTATGCACGTTTACACAACATGGAACGCTTTGCAAAAGAAAGAGCTGACATGCCACTTATTCAGTGCGAATACGCACATGCCATGGGTAACAGCGTTGGAAACCTGCAAGACTACTGGGATTTAATTGAAAAGTACGATGTATTACAAGGTGGTTTTATTTGGGACTGGGTTGACCAAGGCCTTTTAACCACCAACGATGCCGGTGAAGAATTTTGGGCTTACGGTGGTGACTTTGGTCCCGACACGGTTCCATCAGACGGTAATTTCTGCAACAACGGATTGGTTGACCCTGACCGTGGAGTTAAGCCTCATCTTTTAGAAGTGAAAAAGGTGTACCAACACATTGATTTCGATGCGGTTGATTTAAAAAAAGGTAGTATTTCTATAAAAAACAAATATGCTTTCTTAAATCTTTCGGCATTCAACTTGGTTTGGGAAGTTGTTAGCGACGGCAAAGTTGTTGGCAACGGAAACCTTGGGAATGTGGATTTGGCTGCTGGTGAAGCGAAACAATTCACCATCGACTATTCAGTAAAACCAGAATCTGGCGTTGAATATTTCTTAAACATAAAAGCAAACTTAAAAGAAGACTGGAGCTT
>JAUVDE010000185.1 GCA_030595485.1 Draconibacterium sp. | reverse complement strand
AATGGTAAAACCGGAGCACTTTTATCGGTTACAGAAGATGGTCATATCTGGATTTCGGTTCGTCATGTGGATGCGTGGTCAGAAGCCCATCGTTTATTGAAATTAGGTGATGTTGAGATTTCATTATCGCCAAATCCTTTTACTAACTCATTCAAACAAGAATTAGTTTTGAATGAAGGAGCCATTTATTTGGAAGGGGCAAATGGTTTTCAATCAAAAATTTGGATTGATGCCAACGACGAAGTCATTCATTTAGAAAATAATTCGGACGAAGAATTTCAGGTGGAAGTAAAACTTCACTCCTGGCGCAAAGAGCCAAAAATAATTAGGGAAACCAATATGAAAGGAGTTCCCGGCGGAATTGAGGAATCGGCCGATGTAATTATTGAGAACGAAAAAGATTTGGTTTGGTATCACCGAAATAGCGGCACAAAAATGTTCGAGTGGACAATCAAATCACTGGAAATTCCAATGTCAGATAATATTCGCGATGTACTAAAAAATCGCACTTTTGGTGCCTGGGTAACAGGGGAACAAATGACCAGCAAAAGTAAAACCGAGCTTTCATCAAAAGCTGCTAAGCAAAATCATATAAAAATTCATACTCTGGTTAATCAAGCCGAAAGTGCAGAAAAATGGCTGACTGAACTTGAAAATTCTGCTACAAAAAAAACAAAGGCAAAATCAGACTGGAAGCAACACAAAGCCTGGTGGAACAATTTTTGGGAGAAAAGTTTTATTCACATTAGCGGAACACCCGATGCCGAAACAACCAGCGCTGGTTACGCTTACGCCATGTATTTAAATGCAATGGCCGGCAAAGGTGAATTTCCGATTATCTGGAACGGCTCCATGTTTGCCCCTGCCCTCTCGGAAGTTCCTCAACGCAACCATACCGGCTTCAAATATTTCGACGACCCTGACCACCGTTCGTGGGGAAACCTGATGTTACATCAAAATGTGCGCCTGCCTTTTTATTCGATGAATGCTGCCGGGCAATTCGATTATACTCAGTCTTTTATTGATTTGTACATGCGTGGTTTTCCTATTATGAAAGACCATACCAAGGCTGTATTTGGGCACGAAGGAACTGTAATGCGCGAATCTACAACCTTGTGGGGTGTAATTGCTCCCGGAGTTTATGGAGTAACCCGCGAAGGTCTGGAGCCTGGTCAGCAAGAATCGGTTTGGCACCGCACACACTGGAATGCAGGATTAGAAGTGGCCTGGTACTTAAGCGAACATTACGATTATACTCAAAACAAAACTTTTGCTACAGACACTTTAATTCCTTTTGCAAATGATATTGTTAAGTTTTTTGATGTGCATTGGCCGCATCGCGATGGGAAACTGTATTTCCCCGATGTGCATGTTTTAGAATCATTCAGAAAAGCAGATAACCCAATGCCATTTGTGGCAGGACTTATTTGTGTGATTGAAAGATTATTAGCTCTACCTGAAGAACTCACAACAGAAGCCGATAGAAAATACTGGAAAGAAGTTTTGTCTCGCATCCCGGCAATTCCAACATGGGAATACAAGGGCAAAACCATTTTAGCCAATGCTGAAGTAATGAAATCGCCGAAAGTAAACGTTGAAGTTGCCGAACTATATTCTGTATTTCCTTTTCACATTTTTGGAATTGGCAAATCAGGATTAGAATTGGCTCAGTTAACCTACCAAAACCGTTCGATATTAATTGACGAAGGCGATTTTAAAAATCCAGGATGGTCACCGGGGCATCTCCGAGGAGGCTGGCACCCCGATGCGATTATGGCAGCAATGGTTGGCTTAACTGATTCGGTAAAAATGGAAGTGATTTGGGCACTAAATCGCCCGGTTCCCGAACAACGTTTCCCGGGTTTCTTTAAATCCACTCACGATGGTGTTCCCGATGTTCAACACTCAGGAGTAGCTGCCACTGCTTTGCAGCGAATGATTTTACAAGATGTAGACAAGAAAATTATTATTACCCCTGCCTGGCCCACAGATTGGAATTGCAAATTTAAACTGTTTGCTAAACAAAATACAGTTGTGGAAGGGAAAGTAGTAAATGGCAAAATAGAGACTTTAAAAGTAACTCCGGAAAGTCGTAAATCCGATGTATATATTGGACAGAACTTAGAAAAACCAGATAACTCGCTTTGGCAATAAAACATTTTATTATTTGCAAATGACTCAGCTAATTAAATACATTTTTATTCTATTTATTTGCCTTTCATTTCAGAGGGTAAATGCTCAATTTTTTGTCTCTCCCAATGGCAATGATCATAATTCCGGAACAAAAGAACAACCACTTGCAACGCTGTCAGGAGCACAAAATGCAGTACGCAAATTTAAACAGAATGCGAATGTGACTTCTCCAGTTACTATAACCGTTGACGATGGTTTTTACCAGATGACTGAGCCTTTACTATTAAGGCCTGAAGATGGAGGCACCAAGAATAATTCTATTATTTACAAAGCGGCAAAAGGTGCAAAACCTATATTCAGCGGAGGTAAAAAGATTACAGGTTTTAAGGTTAATATAAATGGTGTTTGGGAAGCTAAAATTCCGGAATGTGCTTATTACAAATGGCGTTTCGACCAATTATATGTAAACGGAAAACGAGCAACATTGGCTCGTACACCCAACAAAGGATTTCTCAAGATTGGCGAAATCAAACAAAATATTTGGGACATAGGAACCGGGCGCGTTGCCGATAAGGCACAACAAATTCTCTCCTTTGATGAAAACAACTTTCTTCCATTAAGTCAAATAGCCGAAGATGAAGTGGACAATGTTCGTTTCAGAGCATACCATAAATGGGATTTTACTCTGCGTTTTATCGATAAAGTTGAAAAAGACAGTTTACGTATTTATACTTCAGGAAAGGGAATGAAACCCTGGAATCCGATAAAAAAAGGTGGACGAATTGTTTTTGAAAATTACAAAGCAGCACTTGACACAGCAGGCGAATGGTTTTTAAACAAAAAAGGAACTTTGTTTTATTATCCCTTACCCGGAGAAACACCGGAGAACACAACAGTTATTGCACCAAGACTAGAAAACCTGCTTACGGTTAGTGGAGACGCTACCAATAACAAATACGTCGAGAACATTAGGTTTGAAGGACTGTCGTTTACACATTGCCATTACCGAATGCCAAAAACGGGCTCGGAACCTAACCAGGCGGCTGCATTAATTAATGCAGCCGTTATGCTCAAAGGTGCTAAAAACATTCAATTTACTAATTGCCAAATTTCACAAACAGGCCAACATGCACTCTGGTTTGGAAAAGGATGCAGCAAAAATTTAGTGGAACACTGCTATTTAAACAATTTAGGTGGTGGTGGAATTTATTTGGGTGATTTTAAATCGCTACGGGAAGCAGAACATACCTCGCACATAAAAATTCATAATAATATTATTCAAACCGGAGGGCAGGAATTTCCTTCTGCTGTTGGAATTTGGGTCGGACATAGTTCAGATAACGAAATCTCGCACAACGACATTGGAAACTTTTACTATTCGGGAATGTCTGTTGGCTGGACCTGGGGTTATGCAGAAAGTTTCGCAAAACGGAATAAGATTACTTACAACCATATTCACCACATTGGCTGGGATTTGCTTAGCGACATGGCGGCAGTTTACACTTTGGGGAAATCGGAAGGCACAGAAATAAGTAACAACGTAATTCACCATGTACATGCTTATTCTTATGGCGGTTGGGGTCTTTACACCGATGAAGGTTCATCTGGAATTATTATGGAGAACAATCTGGTTTATAACACTAAAACGGGTGGTTTTCATCAACATTACGGTAAAGACAATTTCATTCAAAACAATATTTTTGCTTTCGCAAAACTATATCAGGCACAATGTACACGGGTTGAAAAACATCGTTCTTTTAATTTCGAAAACAATATTCTTCTTTTTAACGAAGGGGTAGTTTTACAAGGTGCCTGGGATAAAATTGACATTCAGATGGATAAAAACCTGTATTGGAATACCAAAGGAGATGAATACATCTTTAACGGAAAGTCGTTTAAGAAATGGCAAAAATCAGGGCACGATTCCAATTCTCTAATTGCCAATCCACATTTTAAAGATGCACCCGCTTTTAACTTTGAATTCAAGAATAAAAGCAACATTTCGAAAATTGATTTTAAAGTTTTTGACTATTCAAAAGCAGGAGCGTATGGAGAAAAAGAATGGACTGAAAAAGCCAAACTTCCGGTAGAAATATTAATTGCTTTCGATAAAGCAGTTGACGAGAACATGAAACAAAAAACGAATCGCGACTAAAACTATTTTCGATGATAAAAAAGTACAAATATTATGTCAGTATTTTATTTCTAAGCGGAACAATCCTTTTAGGCTGTGTCCCCAAACACCCACAAACCAAAACAGAAAAACAGTTTGGAAACTACGACATGCGTTCCGATTTAACTCCCTCGCGATTAACAATAGCCATGTGGGATTATTCCTGGCTCAACCAACATTACAAAGGAGGATTCTTTGAGGATTACGATAAAGTTACAAATGAATTAATTGAGCGTGGTTTTAACACGGTTCGTATCGATGCCTTTCCATTGGTAATTGGAAAATTGGAAAACAATGAGCAACAGGTTACCATTGCCGGTGACCCGCTCCGAAATTGGGGAGCATCGGATAAAGACAGAAAGCATGCTGTAGTAACCGAGCTGTTAGCGTTTATGCAAGTATGCAAAGAGAAAAATATATCTGTTATCCTTTCTTCGTGGGGACTGGGAGCAAACGAATTTCCGGATATTAGAAAAGATTATGAAAGCCCTAGGGTGCACTGGCAAGCGTGGGAAAAAGTATTGGACATATTAAAAGAAAACGATTTACTAAGTCATGTTGTTTATGTTGATTTTGACCAGGAATTTCCTTATTTCAGTCCGGTTGCTCCAGAGTTAAACCGTTTGGGACAAGTAAAAAGGGAGAAATCTACATCGGCACTTGAAGCCATGGAAGCAGCGGGAAGTATCCAAAACAATTTTGATAAATTGGCATGGAATCCACAACAAATGAAATTTGTTCGCAACTACCTAAACAGCACATTGACTCATTTTCAACACAAATATCCCGAATTACGGTTTACCTTTTCATTTACTTCCTATTGGAAAGAAGTCCGGGCAATGAATATCAAATCGTTTGATGTTTTGGAATTGCATTTCTGGCTAACTCAAAGCGAACGATTCGGTTCTCGGTCCGGTTTTGGTGGAATGAAAAAAGACCGTGGCGAACATGATTATAAAGACTACATGGATCGGCTGGAAAAAACGATGCAATCGTCGCGCCCGATGTTGATGAAAGACATGCACAACCGTCTGGCATGGGCAAAAGTGTGGTCGGAAGAAATTGGAGCACCACTTACTACCACCGAAGCGTGGGGGCCGTGGTGGCACATGGACCACAAAGACTTAAGCTGGGAATGGTTATATGATTGGTGCGAAGATGGGATGAAACTCTCGTCGGACTATGAATTATGGGGAACAACTCCCTGGAATTACAGTCACCCATATTGGGAGAACTGGAAAAATATTGAGTGGTACCAGAAAGTTAACGGTCAATTTATAAATAACTAAAGGACTAAATTCGCAAAAATTAAAGGAGGCAAGAAATAATGACATTAGTGATTATTCGTCTATTAAAATTTAACAAAAACATTCTCACAATCCTCTTTTTACTTTTTTTAAATGGAGTGTGTCTGTCACAAAAAAAACCACATATTATACTTTTTATTTCCGATGATCATGGCTGGCGTGATTCTGGTGTTTATGGTGACAAAGATGTTCGCACACCAAACATTGATAAACTGGCAAGCGAAGGGATGTTATTTACTGAAGCATATGCAGGATCACCATTATGCAGCCCTTCAAGAAGTGTGATTTCTACAGGTTTAATGCCTCATAGAAATGGCGCACACAAATTTGGAACGGCTATTACAAGCGGCATTAAAACCCTACCCCAATATTTTAATGAAATGGGATATTTCACCGCTCATTTTGGCAAATTTCATCATTATCCACAAAAGCAATTTAGTTACGATTTTAAAGATGGAGACGAGAATAATGCCGCTGCTTTTTTGAAAAAACACGATAACCTAAAACCTCTTCTGTTAGTTGTTTGCACCCACCCACCGCATACACCCTGGGTGAAAAATAAAACATACGATCCGAATTCATTTACCTTGCCTCCAAATTTTATTGATACTCCTGAGACAAGGAAAGACAGAGCAAATTACTACAGCGATGTAACTTTAATGGATAGCATTTTGGGTAATGTACTGGAAGCTATAGAGATGAAAAAGATTAGCGAAAATACTTTTATTACTTACACCTCAGACCAGGGAGCAAACTGGCCCTTTGGAAAATGGTGTGTGTACGACAATGGACTTCGGGTGCCTTTTATAGCACGCTGGCCGGGCAAAATACAACCCGCTTCGAAAACCAATGCCATGGTATCCTTAGTTGATATACTTCCAACATTAATTGAAGTAGCAGGAGGACAAACCCCTGATGATATTGATGGACGAAGTGTTCTTCCTGTTTTACTGGGAAAAAAGACCAGACACCGAGAAGTTGTATTTGGTTCACATACCGGGAATGATAATGGCGGGCCGGGTATCTGGAATCATTGTCCTGCACGCACAATCAGAACTAAAACACACAGATATATTCTAAACCTTTCACCCGATACAACTTTTACAACTCACATAACTGGGACAAAAAGCGGAAAACACTATTTGCCCTTTTGGGAGTCGTGGGTAGAGAAATCGAAAACCAATGAGCATGCTAAAAAAATA
>JAUVDE010000423.1 GCA_030595485.1 Draconibacterium sp. | reverse complement strand
TAGCAAAAACCGGTTGTGTCGAGTTTTTGTCAGAAACCTATTCTCACTCGCTGGCAGCATTGAAAGATGAGGCAATTTTTAAAGATCAGGTTCATCAGCACGATGAGCGGATTTTTGGATTGTTTGGCCAGAAACCACGTGTTTTTCGAAATACGGAAATGATTTATTCCGACGAAATTGGGGAGCAAATTGCAAAAATGGGTTACTCGGCAGTTTTAAGCGAAGGTGCTAAACATGTTTTAGGCTGGAAAAGTCCAAACTTCATGTATGTAAATGCGGTTAATCCCAGATTGAAAGTGCTGATGCGCAACTTTAAATTAAGTGACGATATTGCTTTTCGCTTTTCAAATAAAAATTGGTCGGAATATCCTTTAACAGCTGATAAATATTTGGCTTGGTTAGAAGACTTAGACGATAATGAAGAAGTTGTGAACCTGTTTTTAAGTTACGAAACCTTTGGTAAAAGGCAGCCTAAGGAAAGTGGCATTTTTGACTTTATGAAATCACTTTCAATGAAAGTTGCAAAAAGCAAGAAGTTGCAATTTGCGACGCCCTCCGAGGTGGTTGAACAACTTCAGCCGGTTTCAATGGTAAGTGTGCCGCATCCCATTTCGTGGGCCGACGAAGAGCGCGACCTAACTGCCTGGCTCGGGAATGGTATGCAAAAGGAAGCTTTTGAAAAACTGTATGGTTTAAAAACTCAAATAGAGAAATGCACCAATGCCGAGTTGCTAAAAGACTGGAATTATCTACAGGTTAGTGACCATTTCTATTATATGTCTACAAAATATTTTTCCGATGGCGAAGTAAATGCATCGGTAAATCCATTCGATTCGCCCTACGAAGCATTTATTAACTACATGAATGTTTTAAGCGATTTCAAAATAAGGTTAAATGCTGTCGTCCCCGAAAACGAAGTAGAGAGCGAGATTGCAGCGCTACATAAATTGGTAAAAGAGAAAGAGGCAAAAATTAAAAAGATGGAAGCGGACTTGTTACGTTTGCAAAAAGCAAAAAAGCGCAAAATTACTACACGCAAGAAATAGCAGTCTATATGTTATGTAACATTAAATTCACTTTATAATAATAGTGAATCGAATAGTTTCTGGAAACGTTAAGCTATTTTCGCAGCATTAAATTCAGTGGTAAACTGCTGAATAATAAAAAGTAAGAAAAATGGCACAAGGAAATGTAAAATTTATACAAAATCCGGTTGTTGAGGAACCGGTATGGAAGAGAATTGTCGTGGAGTCAAATCTTCCGGAGAGTTTAGCTTCGCTTCGCACTTTATCGAAAAACCTTTGGTGGGTTTGGAATACTGAAGCACGCGAATTATGGGAATGTATTGATGAAAAAATTTGGGAAGAAGTTGAACACAACCCAATCAAATTATTAGATCGTGTTGGTTATAACCGTTTTAAAGAGTTAGTAGGCGATAAAGAATTCATTTCAAAAATGAATAATGCCATTGGGCTTTTTAATAAATATATCGCAGATCGTAAGGAACTTGAAGGACCTGAAATTGCCTATTTCAGTATGGAATATGGTTTGCACGACAGCTTGAAGATTTTTTCAGGTGGTTTGGGAATTCTTGCGGGTGACTACCTAAAAGAAGCCAGCGACATGAAAGTGAATTTGGTGGCTGTTGGTTTGTTGTACCGTTACGGATATTTCAAACAAACCTTGAATTTGCATGGCGAGCAAATGGCAAATTACGATGCACAGAAATTCTCACAAATTCCGGTTCAGCCGGCACTTGATGCAAAAGGCGAATGGGTTAGCGTTGATGTTGAGTATCCTGGTAGAATATTAAAAGCTCGTGTTTGGGAAACACATGTAGGTTCTATTAAATTGTATTTATTAGATGCCGACCATCCCGAAAACCGCGAAGAAGACCGCTTTGTTACGCATCACCTTTATGGAGGAGATAACGAAAATCGTTTAAAGCAAGAAATGTTACTTGGTTTGGGTGGTATTAAAGCCTTAAATAACTTAGGGTATAAATCAGATGTTTATCACTGTAACGAAGGACATGCTGCGTTTATTGGTATTGAAAGAATTGCCAGCTTACGTGAGACTGAAAAACTTTCGTACAACGAAGCAAAAGAAGTAGTAAGTGCTTCAACTGTATTTACTACGCATACTCCTGTTCCTGCAGGACACGATTCGTTCCACAACGATATGTTCCGCCACTACATGCATAACTTCCCAAGTAAATTAGGTTTACAGTGGGAAGAGTTCGACATGTTGGGTAAAACCAAAAAAGAGGAAGATCATTTTAACATGAGCTATCTTGCCAGTAACTTATCGGTGGGAATTAACGGCGTTAGTATGTTGCACGGCGATGTAAGTAAAGCTGTACTTAACGATTTGTTCCAGGGATACATGGAGGAAGAACTTGAAATTGGTTATGTTACCAATGGTGTTCACTATCCAACCTGGGCAGCACAAGAATGGAAAGACATTCATAAAAAATATTTTGGTGAGGAGTTTCCTGCCAACCAATTAGATTTTGATGTATGGAAAAATATTTACAATGTACCAGATGCTGAAATTTGGGAACTGCGTAAAAAATTACGTCTGAAGCTGATTAATTACATTAAGCAACGTTTCTCCGATAACTGGGTTAAGCGTTCGGAAAACCCGAAAATCATTAACGAGATATTGGGTAAACTAAATCCAAATACTTTAACTATTGGTTTTGCGCGAAGATTTGCTACTTACAAACGTGCGCATTTGCTGTTCCGCGACCTCGATCGTTTAGAGAAAATTGTGAACAACCCCGATCGTCCGGTACAGTTTATTTTTGCGGGTAAAGCACACCCGGCTGATAAAGCAGGGCAAGATTTAATTAAAAATATTGTTGAGGTTTCAAAACGTCCTGAGTTTAGAGGAAAAATCCTGTTTGTTCAGAATTACGATATTAACCTGGCAAAAATGTTATTGCAGGGTGTTGATGTGTGGATGAACACACCAACTCGTCCTTTAGAAGCTTCTGGAACCAGTGGCGAAAAAGGAGTTATGAACGGAACACTTCACTTTTCGGTACTTGATGGCTGGTGGGTTGAAGGTTATAAAAAAGATGCAGGTTGGGCTTTACCAGCTGAGCGTACTTACGATGTACAAGATTTCCAGGACGAATTGGATGCAGAAACTATCTACGACATTCTTGAAGAAGAAGTTGCTGAAGCTTATTAC
>JAUVDE010000335.1 GCA_030595485.1 Draconibacterium sp. | reverse complement strand
GAAACTGGTTATTATGAATTGGATGAAGCGTTGAATCTGGTTTCAAAAAATGATTACGAAACAAACTCCTTTATTAATGAAAAATTTGCCATTCCTGAAAACGTAATCGAAATTGAAGAGTCTTCAGTTTTAATTGTTGATAATAAAAACCGCAGGTGGCGTTTGCCTTTGGGGAATAATTCTTTTGAAAAACTGACCAATCAGGCACAATTAAGAATATGCCGTGAGGTAGCCACCGAACGCGACCTATTAAATTGTTCAGGAACATTTTATGAATTGCCTGCCGAAAATGCCGATGGTTTTGCTAAAATCAGACCAGTTGCTTCACATAATTTCAGAATTCACGATTATGCTTCTTATAGAGGAATGTTGGTAATGACTGGTTTAAATACTGATACAAAAGCCGGTGAACATATTGTTCTTTCCACCGATGGAAAGGCAGCCGTTTGGGTAGGCGCAATCGACGATTTATGGGCTTTGGGAAAACCAACCGGACACGGCGGACCTTGGAAAAACAGTTCGGTTGAAGCAGGAACTCCCTCGGATGCCTATTTAATTAGCCACTACGATAAAAAAACACTTGAAATATCTCATAAGTCAAAAGAACCGGTTACTTTTAAAATAGAGGTTGAACCAATTGGCCACGGCCCATGGATGTTATACAAAGAAGTTACGGTTAAGCCAGGTGAAACCTTCCAATATGAGTTCTCCAATAGTTTTCAAGCACGCTGGATACGATTTGTTGCAGATGTGAATTGTACAGCAACTACTTTTTTGGAGTACAAATAGTCTAGAAAAAGAACTTGTGTTGAACAGCTAAAATCTTGCGAAAAAATTGGATTGTTGGCTTTGTCCAACATTTCGAAGTAATCGACATTTGAGAATTACAAATACTCTCCCCAACGTTTCAGCAAATCGCGTTTACAGCTTGCTGCAATAAATGGATCGTTAATAGCTTTTTCAATATTAGGATTAAAGTCGCGTGCATAAAGTAACTCGTACACTTTCTGTATCGAAAGGGAATTTTTTTTGTCAATGAGTTCCATGGTGTCGCCGGCATTAATTTCGCCACCTTCGAGTACGCGTACATATACTCCCGGAAAGCCTGAATCAACAAATTTCCGTACAATTTGCTTGTCAGGAATACGGAATTCAATTTTAAAACAGGGTTGGCGTGGCTGTGTTGCTTGCACCACTGTTTCTCCAATTTTGTAGATATTTCCGATGTTTACTTCCGCTTCGTGTAGTCCTTCAACAGTTAGGTTTTCCCCAAACAATCCCCAGGGCATTTCAACTTCCGGGTAAAGGTTCTGCCAATACTGGTAATGGTCGGCTGAATACAGGTAACAGGCTTTGTCAATTCCTCCGTGGTATTTTCTATCAATTACGTCATCATTTTCAACATCTTCAGTGCCTAAAATAATAGGCTTGTCAACAGAATATTTAAAGATACCCGTTGAAACTTCCTTACCATTCCATTGAATGGTTTTTGTTTTTCCAATATTTGTTGAGATGATTTTCATACTTGCGTGTTTGTGTTTTATCGTACATAGAAGAGACAAGGCATGCCTTGTCTTTACTGTTCGACGAAACTGAATACTGCGACTGTAAACTGCGACTTTTTAAGCAATCTTCCGTTCCTTCTTAATATTTTCGTAGGCCTGATTTACCTTTTGGAATTTTTCTTTGGCAGCATTCTGAACCTCGTCGCCTAAAGTGCTTACTTTATCGGGATGGAATTTCATGGCCATTCGGCGGTATGCCTTTTTCAATTCAACGTCGTTGGCAGTGCGTTCAATTTCAAGTATTTTGAAATCCGATTCTGTATTCGGCACAAACATTGCCTGAATGGATTCAAAATCGCTTGTGCTAATTCCCATTTGATTGCAAATGTGAGTAATCAGCTTTTGTTCTTCCACATCAACATGTCCATCTGCCTGTGCAATTCCGAAAATAAAATGAACTAACTGCAAACGAGCCGAGTAGTTCATGTTTTGCTTAATTTGCAAACACACATCGTTTACCGGAATGGTTTGTTTGAGTAGATCTTTCAGCATCCGAGTTGCTTCTTGCGCCGAGTCTTCACCAAAGTTATGCACCATAAATTTCTTTACATAATCGAGTTCCGATTTTAGTACTTTACCATCGGCTTTCATAACCGCCGAAACCAGTACCAATAAACTCATTACATACCCACCGGTAGTTGTTCGCGTTGAGTAACCTCCTCCTGTTCCGCGTTTAACGGCTTCCTTTCCGCCATCGAACATCGAACCAATTGTAAAACCTATAATTGCACCTATTGGACCACCTGCAAAAGCGCCCAATCCGGCTCCTATCCATTTACCAAATTTTGCCATTTTCTTTTAGTTGTTTATCTATTTCTATAATTCGTGGAATTATCAAATCTGTGTCGTTCGTTAAAAATTCCACATCGGCCAATGGTCTTTTTTGCTCATCGGGCCATTGTTTATTCATTCTTTCTTTTACCTGTTCAGCACTTACCTTATCTCGCTTCATAACTCGTTTCATTCGAATGTCTTCAGGCGCTGAAACCAAGATTGTAAAATCCATCATTTTGTAAAATCCACTTTCAAATAAAATTGCAGCTTCGTGAATTACATATGGCGCAGTTTGTTGCTGAGCCCATTTTTGAAATTCGGAACGTACAATTGGATGAACTAAAGCATTAACTTTCTCGAGTTGAAGTTTATTACTAAAAATTATGCCAGCCAACTTTTTTCGGTCAAGTGTGCCATTTTGAGTATAAATACTGCTGCCAAACAGGTCAATAAGTCTGGTTTTTATTTCAATACTACTAGTCATTAGTTTTTTGGCTTCCAAATCAGCTTCAAAAACCGGGGCACCCAAAAGTCTGAAAAAAGCACAAATTGTTGATTTCCCACTACCTATTCCTCCTGTTATTCCTACAGTAATTGCCATGTTATAAACTAATAGGTTTCTATCAGGTATTCAACGTTTTCGGGAGTAAACCTAATGAGTTCGATAAACGAAGGTTTTAATTCGATTTGGATAGCTAGTTTAGAGCTTGATGAATTGATACTATTGTAATCGACCACAGCACGGAAATTGGAAGAGGTAATTTCGTTAAACTCGCTTAAGCCCACCATGCAAGTAACTTTTATCTCCGAAGGGAAAAGTTTAAGGTTTACATCAGCAGGTTTATTTTTTATCTGAATTGGAATTTTTAATTCCTTTTCGGTGAACTTTTCAACATCGATTTTAAGTAGTATCTCTTCAGGTACAATCGTCGTTTTTTCAGGATGTACCACCTCCAAATTATTTTCAATTGTGGCGTCCACATCCTTATACGATTTCTTCTCGGCATAAAGAAATTGAATTGTGTCGATACTTGCCGCAGGTCCTGTTATCATAACCTCTTTAGGATTTAACTCGATTGGATTTTTCAAGTTAAACTGAGGTTTAAAGGCCAGCTCAATATTTGCTTTTACAGGAACACTTTTCGATTTAAGGCTATCTAAAACAATGTATAATACTTCAGGCAGTACTTCTCTAATTGTTATTTCATTAGTAATCTGGCTCGCTATTCTTTTTTGGTGTCGGCTTGTATGTACCTCATAGTTTCTATTTTGTGGCTGAACACCTTTTGTAATGTTTGTTAGATTCAGAATTATTGGAGAAAATGATAAACTTAGTTTATTGCGTAATAATGTAAATCCGTGTGCATCAACTTTTAACTCCAGTTTCGATGGAGGTTCGTTAGCAAGGAATTGCCTGGCCGGTGCATTTACATATTTTACGGGGTACGAAATGGTTGTTGAATAGTCTTTGCTAAGCGCATTTAAAAACCACAATGCTGTAGCAATAACTACACATGCCAAAAAAGCAATGGCTTGTTTGTTGTTTTTTAGTTTTTCAACTCTGGCGTAGCCCGGTATTTTTTTAATTCTTTTGTTCATTGGCGGAAAACACAAATTTAACCAAATATGCCAATTATACTACGCAGTGAATTATTTTACCTCAAATATATAACGGTACTTAAAAGTTTGGATAAGGTAAAATAGGTGTAAAATTACTCTCATTGATTATTACGGGGTTGCCCAACGAAACATCGCGGGCTGAAAAGAATCCTAAAACTTTTTTGTTGTTATCGGCAATTAAATTTCCCTTAACGTTGGCAGGGGGTACACTAAATGGGCCACCAGCAAAAGCCTGATTTTGCATTCCTAAATACAAATCATACATATCGCTACTTATGGATGCCTGAACCACTGTTACAGTATCGCCAATAAA
>JAUVDE010000021.1 GCA_030595485.1 Draconibacterium sp. | reverse complement strand
GAACGCGATATAAAAGAAGTGAGCCCTTTAGTAGATAAAATTAAAATTGAATACAATAGAATTGAGAAGCTTTCGAACGACGGTTTACGTGGTGAATCGGATAAGTTAAAGCAAATTATTAATGAACGTATTAAACCCGAACTAGATGAAATTGCTTCTTTAAAGATTCAGGCAGAAGAAGCGGATATTCAGGATAGCGAGAAATTCTACGAGCAAATTGATAAGTTGGAGGAGACAATTGATGAAAAACTTGAAGAAGTTTTAAATGAAATTCTACCTGCTGCATTTGCCGTGATGAAAGATACTGCACGCCGGTTTTTTGAAAACGAAACAATAGAAGTTACTGCTAGCGATTTTGATAAAGAATTATCGACAACACGAGACAGTATTAATATTACTGGCGATAAAGCCACGTGGAATAATTCGTGGATTGCAGGAGGCGCCGAAGTTACCTGGAACATGGTTCATTACGATGTTCAGCTAATTGGTGGTGTTGTTCTTCATAATGGAAATATTGCTGAAATGGCGACTGGAGAAGGTAAAACATTGGTAGCTACTTTGCCGGTCTTCTTAAATGCCTTAACACGTCGTGGAGTGCATATTGTTACGGTAAACGATTACCTATCGAAACGTGATGCCGAGTGGATGGGACCAATGTACGAGTTTCATGGTTTAACGGTAGACTGTATTGATAAGCACAAGCCAAACTCCGAAGAAAGACGAAAAGCCTATAATTCGGATATTACTTTTGGAACAAACAATGAATTTGGTTTCGACTACTTGCGTGATAATATGTCGATTAATCCGGAGGATTTGGTGCAACGTAAACCCAACTATGCAATTGTAGATGAGGTTGACTCGGTACTTGTTGATGATGCACGTACACCACTTATTATTTCTGGTCCGGTACCAAAAGGCGATAATCAGCAGTTTGAAGAATTAAAAGGTTACGTTGATAAACTGTATCGTGTACAACGCGAATTGGTAAATAAAGTATTTATCGAAGCAAAGAAACTACTTACCAAGCCCGATGCTACTTCCGAAGAAAAAAAAGAAGGTGGTTTGTTGTTGTTACGCGCCAATAAAGGTTTACCCAAAAATAAATCGATAATTAAATTTTTGAGTGAAGAGGGAATGCGTGCTATCATGCAGAAAACTGAAAATCAGTATATGCAGGAGAACAGTAAAAACATGCATATTGTTACCGACCCGCTTTATTTTATTATTGAAGAAAAACAAAACTCGGTAGAATTAACCGATAAAGGTATCGACCTTATTTCAAAAGGTTTCGACGATTCTGAATTTTTCATTCTACCAGACATGGGTGGGAAAATGGCTGAGTTAGAAAATTCAGGCATTGAAGCTGAGAAGTTACAGGAAGAAAAAGATAAATTGCTTCAAGATTATTCTGTAAAATCAGAACGTGTTCATACCATCAACCAGTTATTTAAAGCTTACACCATGTTCGAAAAAGACGTGGAGTATGTGGTAATCGACAACAAAGTAAAAATTGTTGATGAGCAGACTGGTCGTATAATGGAAGGTCGTCGTTATTCCGATGGTCTGCATCAGGCAATTGAAGCCAAAGAACAGGTGAAAGTAGAAGCTGCAACACAGACCTTTGCAACTATTACTTTGCAGAATTACTTTAGAATGTACCTCAAACTTGCCGGTATGACCGGTACTGCAGAAACAGAAGCAGGAGAATTGTGGGACATCTATGAATTGGAGGTTGTGGTAATTCCAACTAACCGTCCAATTGTGCGAGCCGACAAACAAGATTTGGTATTTAAAACCAAACGCGAAAAATACAATGCGGCTAGTGACGAAATTGTAAACCTGCATAAGGCTGGTCGTCCGGTTTTGGTGGGTACAACTTCGGTTGAAATTTCGGAATTGTTAAGCCGAATGTTGAAGATAAAAGGTATTAAGCATAATGTTTTGAATGCGAAACTACACGCACGAGAAGCTGATATTGTTGCAGAAGCAGGAAGATCGGGAATGGTTACAATTGCAACCAACATGGCTGGTCGTGGTACCGATATTAAACTTTCTGATGAAGTGAAAAGTGCTGGAGGTCTAGCAATTATTGGTACCGAGCGTCACGACTCTAGACGTGTTGACAGGCAGTTGCGAGGCCGTGCTGGACGACAAGGAGATCCGGGCTCTTCGCAGTTCTATGTTTCCTTGGAAGACGACTTGATGCGTTTATTTGGTTCCGACCGTATTTCGGGTGTAATGGACCGCCTTGGTTTGGAAGATGGAGAGGTTATTCAACACTCAATGATTTCGAAATCGATTGAACGCGCACAGAAAAAGGTAGAGGAAAATAACTTCGGAATTCGTAAACGATTATTGGAATACGATGATGTTATGAATTCGCAACGTGAGGTGATTTACAGAAAACGAAAACACGCATTATTTGGCGAACGTTTGGAAGTGGATGTACTGAACATGATGTACGACTCGGTTGAAGAGTTGGTGGGTGAGTCGCAGGGATCGGGTACGTACGAAGATTTCAATATGGAGTTGATGCGTTTGCTTTCGATGGAAGCACCGGTTAGTGATGAGGAATTCAAAAAAATGAATGCCGCTGAACTTTCGCAGCGTATTTACGACAAAATGATTGACGGATACAATCGTAAAGTAGAAGCCATTTCGAAACAAGCCTATCCGGTAATCAAAAACGTTTACGAAACGAAAAAAGAGGTTTACAAAAATATAGTAGTTCCGATTACCGATGGAAAACGTGTTTTTCAAATTGTTTGTAATCTTGAAAAAGCCTACGAAAACAAAGGAAAAGAACTTGTAAAATCGTACCAAAAACAAATTGTTCTGAATACCATCGACGAAGCCTGGAAAGAACAGTTGCGCGAAATGGATGATTTAAAACAGTCGGTACAAAATGCAACTTACGAGCAGAAAGATCCATTGCTTATTTATAAGTTCGAATCGTTCAACTTATTTAAGGTTTTAGTTGGTAAGGTTAATAAAGATGTGGTATCTACTTTAATGAAAGGCCAGATTCCTATTCAAAGCCCTGACCAGGTGCGCAAAGCTGAATCGCGTAAAAGAACGGACATGAGCCGTTATAAAACGCAAAAGTCGGAATTGCCGGGTGGTGAGAATGCAATGGAAGGTGCCAACTCAAATACACAGGGACGAACTGTTACGCAACCTGTAACTGTGGAAAAAAGTGTGGGGCGAAATGAACCTTGTCCTTGTGGAAGCGGAAAAAAATATAAACAATGCCACGGTAGAGGTGGGGCATAAGCATAGAAAACTATAAATATGAATAATTTATTGAATTATATTCATTGGAATGTTGATCCTGAAATTTTTAAAATTTGGATTTTTTCCATTCGTTATTACGGATTGTTTTTTGCTTCGGGTTTTCTGATTGGCTATTACATTTACGAAAAAATGATGAAATCGGAAGGTGTAAATCCGCAATGGGTTGACAGCCTTTTCTTTTATTTGATAATTGCAACAGTAGTTGGGTCTCGTTTAGGACATGTTTTCTTTTACAGTTGGGATTATTATTCGCAAAATCCATCCGAAATATTGAAAGTTTGGCATGGTGGTTTAGCAAGTCATGGTGGAGCAATTGGCATTGTTGTGGCTATGTTTTTATATTCTAAACTGGTTACTAAACGAACCATGCTTTGGGCTTTTGACCGTGTTGTTGTTCCTATTGCACTGGTAACTGCTTTTATTCGCTTCGGAAACCTGATGAATTCGGAGATATATGGAAATGTGACTACGATGCCTTGGGGTGTAATATTCGAACGTAATGGCGAAACACTAGCTAAGCACCCAACTCAGATATACGAAGCTCTATCTTATTTAGTATCATTTGGTATTTTAACTTATTTGTATTGGAAAACGAGTTCAAAAAATCGTCCGGGATTAATATTGGGGGCATTTTTCGTTTTAATGTTTTCGGCTCGTTTTATTGTCGAATTTATTAAAGAAGACCAGGAAGCATTTGAAGCAGGAATGGCATTGAACATGGGACAATGGTTAAGTATTCCATTTATTTTATGGGGTGCATTTCTAATTTATAGAGCCATTAAGAAACCAGAAGTAGTTTTTAATAATAAATATAAGAGGCTTAAAAAATAAACTCTATTAAAAAGTATTTGTTAAATCATAAAAAAGAGTTGAGAGTATTTTGTTGGATTCCTGAAAAGAATTTATTTTGCATTTTAATAAGATTATAAAAATAGTATGTTAGAAATTGGTAAATATAAAATGGTAACGTTGACGTACAATTTACACGTTGACAATGCAAGCGGAGAGATGGTAGAGCAAGCAACAACCGAAAAACCTTTAGAGTTTTTGTATGGTGCTGGAATGATGCTACCAAAGTTTGAATCGGAATTAGAAGGTTTAAAAGAAGCAGCGGATTTTAATATTTCATTGGCTAAAACCGAGGCTTATGGTGAGTTAAATAACGACGCAGTTGTTGAGCTTCCTAAAAGTGTTTTCTTGGTTGATGGAAATTTCGATGCTGAGTTAATTAAATTGGGTAACACCGTTCCAATGATGAGCAGTAATGGTCAGCGTATGAATGGTTTGGTACTTGAAATAACTGACGAAATTGTAAAAATGGATTTTAACCACCCACTTGCTGGCGAAGATTTATTCTTTTCAGGTAAGGTCGTTGGTGTACGTGAGGCTTCTGACGAAGAAGTGGCACAAATCATGTCAGGCGGCGGTGGCTGTGGCTGTGGAAGCGGTGGTGGAGATTGTTCTACCAGCGACTGTGGCGATGGTTCGTGCGGAACTGAAGGTGGTGGCGGCTGTGGCTGCTAAAATAATTTTGATAATAAGTTCAATTTAACTATTTTAACCCTGTTTTCTAAATAATGGAGACAGGGTTTTTTGCATTTATATATGAATACTTTCGGAAAGATATTTCGCTTAACCTCTTTTGGCGAATCACATGGGCGTGGCATCGGTGGAATTATTGACGGTTGTCCTGCTGGTTTAGAATTAGATATAGAACTCATTCAAAAAGACTTAACAAGGCGCAAACCAGGTCAGTCAAAAATTACTACACAACGGAAAGAGGACGATCGGGTCGAATTCCTATCAGGCGTTTTTGAAGGTAAAACACAGGGTACTCCAATTGCCTTTGCCATTTGGAACAAAGACCAACATTCAAATGATTACAACGATTTAAAAGATGTATTTAGACCTTCGCATGCCGATTATACTTACATAAAAAAGTATGGTACGCGCGATCATCGCGGTGGAGGACGTTCTTCTGCACGCGAAACTATTGCTCGTGTAGTTGCAGGTGCTATCGCTAAACAAATTCTTGCACAAATAGGTGTTAGCGTAAATGCGTATGTTTCGCAGGTTGGCGATATTAAACTCGGAAAGTCGTACAAAGAACTAGATCTTTCTAAAACCGAAAATATTGTTCGCTGTCCGGATGATCAAACAGCGGAAGAAATGATTGCCCGCATTGAATTAGCCGGACGTGAGCACGATACTGTTGGTGGTGTTGTAACGGGTGTTGCAACTGGTGTTCCTACAGGATGGGGAGAACCTGTGTTTAATAAACTGCATGCCGATATAGGCTTTGCAATGCTTGGTATTAATGCGGTAAAAGGTTTCGAATATGGCTCTGGATTTGAAGGAACAAAACTAAGTGGATCGGTACACAACGATGTTTTTATTAAAACAGAAGATGGTGTTCGTACCAAAACAAATAATTCAGGAGGAATTCAAGGCGGTATTTCAAATGGGGAAGATATTTATTTTAATGTAGCTTTTAAGCCCATTGCAACTTTGTTAAAAGAACAAGACACATTGGATAGGAACGAGAATAATATAAAGATTAATCCCAAGGGAAGACACGATCCTTGTGTATTGCCACGTGCAGTGCCTATTGTAGAGGCGATGGCGGCATTAGTATTGGTTGACCATTTTTTATTAAATAAACTTAACTCAATTTAGTATGCCTAGAAGAAAAAGAAACAGACGAATTCAAGTACCTCCAGTAATTAAAGGAATGTCGGTTTATGGTGTTCGTGGTCGTAAGTCAAACGAGGTGATTCTTCATTTGGAAGAATACGAAGCCATTCGTTTACTCGATTACCAGAACCTAACACAAGAAGAAGCTGCGGTATTTATGGATGTTTCCCGGCCAACATTAACACGTATCTACGAAGAGGCAAGAAACAAAGTAGCAACAGCTTTTGTTGAAGGTCGCGATTTACTTTTCCGTGGTGGAGATATTTATTTCGATAAAAACTGGTATAAGTGTAACAGCTGTAAAGCGAGTTTTAGCGATTATTCCGAAGAAAATGTGAAATGTGCAGTTTGTGGTTCAGTAGATTTAATTTCGTTGAACGACTACTACGCAAAATAAGAAACTATATAATGAAAAAAGGGCTTCCGTTCAATAACGGAAGCCCTACCCAATTAAGTTGTGATAAAACCAGAGCCCTAGTACACTAGGATGAATACAATTTACAACTAATACAGTCTCATGTCAATACTCTAAATAGGTAATATTCTTAACTATGGTTGGTTATCCTCCCAATGTCCTGTTATTACTGCCTTCCAGCTAATTGATAAATATCAATTTTTTATTTTTTATTTTTAGGTAAATAAAGTTATTCGAATTCATTTATCAATATATTTGTGCCTCTAATTTTTGAAACATGAAGATTCGTAAGTTATTAAGGGTGTTACACCGCGATTTAGGCTATTTTATTGTCGGTATGACTATTGTTTACGTCCTATCTGGTATTTTTTTAAATCACCGCCATGATTTTAACCCCGACTATAAAATATTAATTACCGATTTTGAAGTTGATGTTGCAAACAAAAGCAATTTCTCTGAAGAGGAAGTTCGAGATATTGTTGCTTCGGTCGATGATGATGTTACTTATAAAAAACACTATACAAGCAACCAGGGATATATAAAAGTATTTATAGCGAATGGCGAGTTTGTATTTGACCCGACAACAGGAGAAGGGAGAATGCAGTATTTACAAAGAAGACCTATAATTTTTCAAATGAATCGTTTGCACAAAGCTTCCATTGGTTCGTTGTGGAAATGGGTTAGCGATATTATGGCGGTAATATTGCTGTTTGTGGCTGTTTCCGGTCTGTTTTTGCTGAAAGGAAAACGCGGCCTTAAACGATGGGGCTGGTGGTTAACAATTGCTGGATTTGTCGTACCTTTAGTCTTTGCATTATTATTTATCTAAAACATAAATCAAACAAAAATGAAAAAAATTGCACTATTAACTATTGCTACATTAGTGATGTTTGCTTGTGGTCAACAAGCTAAAAAACAGGTCGAAGCAGAGAAAGCTGAAGTTGTTTTGACTGTGGATGAGGTTCTCGAACAAGCTTTGGAATTAGCGGACCAGGAAGTGCTTGTGAAGGGAACAGTAATGCACGTTTGTAAACACGGTGGTGGGCGTTGTTATTTGATGGGAAGTAACGAGGATATAACCATTAGAGTTGAAGCCGGTGAAAAAATTGGTGCCTTCGATCAGGAGCAAATGGGCAGCGATCTTGAAATTGTTGGAATTTTGAAAGAAGTTAAAACGGAAGCCGATGCGCATAACCCTGGCAAAGAACATGCAGAACATGGGGAGCATGGCGACGGAGAACATACTGAAGATGCTGAAACTGAAGCAGCACATGAGCAAATAGCTCAAAATCAAGAATCTGCCGAAAGAATTTTCTTTATTGAAGGATTAAAGGTAAAGTAAGTATATCACACAATTCATAAAAAAGGTGAACTAGTAAAGTTCTCCTTTTTTAGTAGATGAAATTCTGACTTATGCCTTATTCATTTCACCTAGAGCCGTTTTTACGCGCAGTGTATAATTGTCAATCTGCTCTTTTGTTTCGAAGCCAATAATCATCATGTCGACCGAGCCAAGGCCAAGCACAAAACGAAGCGAATTATCAATTTTTTTGCTGTCGTTGCGTAATTTGCCATTCCCAACCAGTTTCATACCAATAACACCTTTCCCCGCATCGTGGAGTTGTTGAATCACTTCAACTACTTCTTGAGGTTCGGGTTTGTCCATGGCAATACCGTAAGGATTAATTCTGGCATGTAATACATCCACCCAGTCACATTTTACAGCTGCTTTCATCGCATCAAGCGAGTGAACTGAAACTCCATGTGCTTTTATAATTCCTTTGGCTTTTAAGTCTTCCAGAATATCCATTTGTGGTTTCATGGTTTCTGTCCAGTTTCCATCAACCATACAATGAATTTGTACGATATCCAGATAATCAGTATTTAATTCTTTACGAAAACGATCAACTACAATATTTGCATCGGGGCGTTCTTTCTCGGCAATACCACCATTACGGTACCATATTTTAGAAGTAATTGTAAGTTCGTCGCGGTTAATCTCTTTCAAAGCTTCAGCCATTAACTGATGCGTGCCATAAGTATCTGCCGAGTCGAAATATCGAATTCCTGTGTCGTAAGCATGATGCAGTAAATCAAGGCTTTTATGTTTTTCTTGTTTGGTTAGGTAGCACGAACGATTACTAGCATGTACTCCGGTGCCCATTCCAATAAGTGTAGTTTCAATGCCTGAGTTTCCTAGTTTTACCATTTGAAATGGATTTACGCCACTTACTTTGGGGGTACAGGAATACAAAGGACTTGAAAATAGGACATGCGCAGTTCCCATTCCCAGGGCAGAAACAAACTTCCGGCGATTCATACTAAATTTCAACATGATTGAATATTTACGGTTTCTATAAAAATAAGGAAATCTTTTTAAATTAAATCAATGTATGCCCGAATAGAATGTATGCGTGTGGTTTTGATGGACAAGTATGCCAACTTTACGCGTTAGTTATGATCGCAGGAGTGTTTTGATCAGTGGGAAATAAAAAAGGAAACCATTACTAATGATTTCCTTTTCGCTGTTTAATTATTTAGTTTTCCTTTTGCCAAGGAAATGGTGTGAGCTTTATTTAATTGTCTCACAGTCGTCAGCTTTTACAGCTGTTTCTGCTTCTTTAGTTTCAGTTTCCGCTTGCTTAAAATCAACCGATTTTTCAGTGCTTTCTGGCTTTACGGTGTGCATAATAACCTTCTGTATCGGATTGCTTCGTTTTATCAAATCAATCTTATTGCTGATTTTTAAACCAAGAATGTAAAAAATGGAAGAGACGAGAATAATTACTTTCATGAGTTTTCTGCTTTTGCTTTTGTTTTCAAATTCTACACCAAATTATGTAAATCAGTGGGAATGGCGAAATATTATCTGTGAACTGCACAAACTTATCTGCAAACAACAAAAATAACTCTGCGAAAAAATGATGTAGTGTGAAAAGATTAGCTTGACTTTGGCAACTTCTGCTTTCTACCAATAAAATAATACAATATTGCTCCAATTAGCCACATCACCAAAATTACAATAACCCAAATAATTTTATTGTTGTCTTTAAAGTCGTTTTTTAGAATATCAACCAAGGCAATAATCGAAAATACAAGTTGGATAAGAATAAATAGTAGTGGGATAAGAATCATTATTCCACTTGGTACAACACATCCCATAATCCTATAGTTTTAATTGTGCCAAATAATCGTGATGCGGCCCTTTGGCAATAATATTACAACCTAGTCCGGCAAGGTTTGCTACTTTGGTTAAATTCTCTGAATCAATAAAAAGCCAATTGAATTTATCATTCCACTTTTTAAAGCTCACTTCATATTCCATCTCGCCATAATATTTATCATTGGCCAAATCAACCCATTCCGAGCCATCTTCTTCTTCAAATAAGTACTTAATATCCGATGAGTCCATAAGAATCTGACCATTCTCTAAAAGCAGCGTTTTTAAGTGAGATAAAAGTTTTACTAAACCCTCCATCGTGCCTCCAATCCCTGCACCGTTCATCAACAATAAAATGGTGTTGAATTGTTTTTCATTGTATTCAAAAATATCAGCATGAACCACTTTAATAATCCCTTGATTTTTCATTACCTCAACCGATAATTTCGACTTCTCGAGGGCAGTTACATTAAAACCTTTTTTCTGAAGAATTAAGGAATGACAGCCGGCAGCAGCACCAACATCCAGAATTCTTCCTTTACACTTTTTGAATGCCACTTTTTCTATCTCCGGCATTTGCTTTTCGTTACGAAATAAGTACGAAACCGGAATACTTTCGTTTTCAGTGTAATTAGAATTTACCTGAATATCAGGAGCTTTGTCTTTTGCTAAATATTCGTGTATTGCTTGTCCGAAAGGGTCGTTCATAAAAAATAATTTTGGACGAAGTTAAGCTAATTTTTTCCTATTTTTAATGACTTCAAAATATAAAACCAAAAATCATGAACAGAATTGTTTTTCTCGTTTTTATCTCATTGATAATCATTTCTTCGTGTACCTCCAAAAAAGAAATATCAGATTGGCGTGGTCATAATCGGGACGGAATTTACAATGAAACGGGATTGTTAAAACAATGGCCTGAAAAAGGTTCTAAGTTGTTGTGGTCGTTTGAGGGAATAGGTTTTGGACATAGTGCCGTGGCAGTAGCTAATGACAGAGTATTTGTTGCCGGAATTAAAGATACCATTGACTCGCAAGGGACACTTTTTATTTTCGATATGCAGGGTAAACTGATGTGGGAGAAAAACTATGGAAAGGACTTTAGTTTGAATTTTCATGGAACACGATCGACACCGGTTATTATTGACGATTTAATATACATTGAAAGTGGAATGGGGGCGTTATATTGTTTAAATGCTGAGACTGGAGATGAAGTTTGGTCCAAAGACTTTATTGCAGATTTTGGGGTGGATTCAGTACTTATGTTTGGTTATTCTGAATCGGTATTAATTGATGGCGACAATTTAATTTGTGTGCCCGGCGCTAAAGAAAATAATGTGCTTGCCTTAAATCGTTTTACCGGTGAAAAAGTGTGGAGCTGTGCAGGGGAAGGCGAAATTGCAACTTACAATTCACCAATTTTAGTTCATCACAACGGATTAAAATTAGTTATTGCCATGACGGCAGGATCGGTGATGGGAATTGATGCAACAAACGGTGAGAAGTACTGGAGTATAGAACAAACGCAACAAAATAAAATTCATGCCAATACGCCAATTTATGCCGATGGGAAAATTGTTGTGGCAAGTGCAGGTAGAACTACTACATCGGGAATGGTGCAGTTAGAGTTATTGGAGGATGGTAAAAGTGTGAGCGAAGTATGGCGAAATAAAAAGTTTGTCAACCTAATGGGAGGTTTGGTGAAACTTGACTCGTGTTTGTACGGTTCGGCTTATATGAAAAAAGACTGGCAGGTAATCGACTGGGACACCGGAGAAACTTTGGTTCAAAACAAAGAAATTGGTGGAGGTGCCATTATTTATGCCGATGGATTGTTTTATTGTTATGCCGAGCGCGATGGGGAAGTGGCATTAGCGGAAGCGTCTCCTGAGAAGTTTGAGATTATTAGCAAGTTTAAAGTGCCGCTGGGAACAAAGGAGCATTGGGCACGCCCGGTTATCAATAAGGGGGTTTTATATATTCGACACGGCGATGCTTTAATGGCCTATGATGTGAAAGCTAAATCCTGATCTCTCCAATTAAATAAGTAACTGCTTTGCCTCCAATTTCAACGCGTTCGCCTAGGTATTTGCAATGTAAAATACCACCTCGCTTGGAAACTTGTTTGGCAATTAATTCTTTTTTATGAAGTTTATCTGCCCAGTAAGGAATTAACATGGTGTGCGCCGAACCCGTTACAGGATCTTCGTTTATACCAATTGCTGGTGCAAAAAAACGCGATACAAAATCGTATTTATCTGATTTGGCTGTACAAATAATTTCGCGGGAATTCAATTCTATTAACTTTATAAAATCGGGTTGAAGATTAATAATATCTTCTTCCCTATTCAATAGTTCGTTAAACTTTTAAGCAGCTATAGTGGATTGTACCGGATAAAGAAAAATTTAGGGTATTTATAAATGCGTTGGTTGAGAATAGATAAATAGTTGGGTGTATTAATTACAATTTTTACTATGAAACAAAGCCCAAATAAAAATATCCCAGAAATCGTATATCAGGAGTTGGTTGATCTATTTGGTCAGGAAAAGGCAGATGAAATAGATGAAAGAAAAGGGATTGATTTTAGATATCTTAGCCTTGGTATATTTGCAGAAAAATTTAAAAGAAGGTTTGGTGTAAACGTTTGGTTGGTTTGTACAATTATTCTTTTTCTGTTTCTTCTTTCAGCTATTATTTGATATTTAATATCTGATTTAGAAAGAAACAAAATACCGTTCTGATGTTTCAGAACGGTATTTTTTTACTGAGCAAGTAGATTTTCTAAAGACAAGATTTTATCTTCTCAAAAACCTCCTCAATATCATTGTCCAATCCAACCGAAAGTCGAACCAGTCCATCGGATAAACCCATTTCTTTTTGCACTTCAGCCGGAATTTCGGAAGATGTACTATGGCCCGAACAGCTAAACAGCGTTCGGAAATAACCCAGCGAAACAGCCAAATAGCCAACACCGGCTTGTTGCATTTTAAACATTATTTTATTGGCATTTTGTTCGGTTTTAAAATCGATGGCTAATAAACCGCCATAGCCAAATTGTTTATTCATTAGATTTGAATGAAGCTTGTGTTGCGAAAAGCTTTCCAATCCCGGGTATTTCACATCAAGCCCAAGCTTTTCCAGTTTTTGTGATACATACAAAGCATTTGAACTGTGTTGTTTCATGCGCAAATGCAGCGTGTGTAAATTCTTTAATATACTCGACGAGCGCAATGGATCGAGCACTGGTCCCAGTAACATGGCCGTTCCATCGTTTACATCCGAAAGTTGAGCAATAAATTCATTCGAGCCGCAAATGGCTCCGGCCACACAATCGTTTTTACCGTTTATAAACTTAGTCATGCTGTACACAACAAAGTCGGCACCCAATTCAGCAGGAGAAAAAATCATTGGAGTAAAGGTGTTGTCCACCATTAATTTCGCTCCGTTGTCGTGTGCAATTTTTGCCAGCTCCGGAATATCAGAAACCTGAAGTAGGGGATTGGTAACCGTTTCGGTATAAATTACTTTTGTATTTGGGCGTATGGCAGCTTTTACCTGCTCAAGCTTGGTAATATCAACAAACGAAACCTCGATGTTGTATTTGGGTAACCAGTTTTTCAGAAAGGCATAAGTGCCACCATAAGTAGTAACACTGGTGACAATATGGTCGCCCGAGTTACAAACCTGCAAAAGCGAACAGGTAATCGCTGCCATCCCAGAGGATGTAATCCACGCTGATTCGGTTTTTTCCATAGCCGCCAAAGCATCGGCTAAATATTTATTACTTGGGTTCCAGTGGCGCGAGTATAAAAAACAACCTTCCATGTGTCCTAAAAAGGTTTCTTCCATGGTTTCGCCCTCTAAAAAGGTGTAGGTCGACGAGTCAGTTATTGAGGGATTTACGCCGCCAAATTCACCAAATTGTTGGATGTCGTAAATTCTTTTTGCCGGATCTGATTTCATTTTGTTTAGTTTTAATTTCCGGCAAGTTAGAACGATAAAAAAAAGCGAAGAATGATTTTTGTTTGGAATTGTCTAATAGTCAGGTCAAGCTTCATGTTATGGGTACGTCATTCCGAACTTGTTTCGGAATCTGTTGTTTGAAGTCGAGATGCTGAAATAAATTCAGCATGACGTATTGAAGTGACAGAAATGACTTGATACTAGTTGTCAGGTTTTCCAAAACTCGCGGTTCGCAACTCGTTTATCGAAACTAAAACTATACTTCAAACACAACTCCACCACAACTATCTCGACTTGCACCGGTAACCGATGCCAAGCAATTAGGAATGTTTTTAATTCGTAACACTCCCAGAAAGGCAAATATTATAGCTTCTTTAAAATCAATAATCTCTTTTTCGGGAATAATAATTTTAGTTGAACACAAAGCTATTATTCGTTCCATAAGAAAGCCATTAAAAGCACCGCCGCCGGTAACTAACATTTTTCCATTGCCCGAAACTGAATTGGAAATTTGTTGGGCAATGTGTTCGTAAACCGTTGTTAGTTTGTCTGCATCCGAAATATTACAATCATTAAGAATGGGAAAAAATTCATTCTCTACCCATTCGCGGCCCAATGATTTGGGTGCAGCCAATTGATAAAACGAAAGTCCGTTTAGTTTATCCAATAATTCGTAATTGATATTTCCTTTTCTGCCCAGTTCACCATCCTTGTCGTAAAGAAATCCTTCCTTTTCTGCGAAATGGTTGAGTACAAAATTTACAGGGCAATTATCAAATGCTAATCGTTGCCCATCTTTCTCGAACGAAATATTAGCAAAACCACCCAGATTTAAACAGTAGTCAAACTGCGAAAAAAGCAACTTGTCGCCAATAGGAACTAAAGGCGCACCTTGGCCACCCAAAGCTACATCTCCGCTCCTAAAATCAGCTATGGTTAATGTTTTAGCAATAGCTGCAATCTTAGCTCCATTTCCAATTTGTAAGGTGTAGCCTTTCTCAGGTTGGTGAAAAACAGTATGGCCGTGTGATGCAATAATATCGGGGGCGAAGTTTTTGTTTCGCAAAAAAATGGAGACTTGTTCGCCAATGAATCTTCCAAATTCTGAATTCAATTTCGTAAGTAATTCTCCTGAAAGAGAGGAGGCAGTTTTTAGCTTGTTTTTCCATTCTTTTGTATAAGAAATTGTATCAGACTCCAATAAATTAAAATTCCATTTCCCACCATTTAAATAGAATTCAACAGCAGCAATATCCAATCCATCTAATGATGTTCCCGACATCACTCCAATGGCTTTATAACTTGTTCTATTTCGTAAATCTATATCCATTTTTTATATTCTGAAAACTGAAACTGAAAACTTCTCCCTATTTCCAAAAGCTAGCTTCATAAACTGCACTATTCTCACGGTAATCGGTAATGGTAAGTTTTAATTCATGACGTTTATTAAATTCAAATCGTTCTTTATCGAAATAATGTGTAATACGATTGGTTTTTGGATCGTAATCAAAAAGTGCCCATCTGCCATCGAGTAAACCCTCTATCGCTTTAACTCCAGCCAAATCATCTGTAATTTTAAAACGAATTCGGCTCGATTCTGTTAAAGCGTTTTGTTCCATACTTAAGGGCATGATTGTTGGAGCAATGGTATCAACAACAAGTACATAAGTTCCTAATGTGCGTGTTTTTGTTTCAACCCAACCATTTATATATTCTCCTCCAACAGCATAAAGCTCACCACTTTTATCAACATTCGCCATTATTACTTTCGATTTCAATTCATCGGGCAAATTATTGGGCTTTATTCGAATGGTCGCGTTGGTATGCAAAGGCACTGTTTTATTGTGTATGAAATGATAACTGGAGTAAAACGTATCAGACGAAGATTTTTTTGAATACTCGAAATTAAAATTTTCATATAAAGCACCTTCAGGAATAATAACTTCGAACGAATCGGTATCAAATCGATTTTCCTTCGTGTAATTAAAAGTTACTTTGTCTTCCGATATATTTTCCTGCCTATTTTTAAAACTTCCTTTAATAGAGAAACTAATCGCTGACGTGTTTCCGTAACTATCCTGGAGTTTTATCTCAACTACTTGAGTATTATCTTGCTCAGGAGAGATAATTCCAGTTGTTCCGTTATGGTTGTAAATCGGGAGTTGATTACCCGGCTCAATCCATGTTTTTATAAAGCGACGTTTCGAGTTTATATATTCATCGTAAACAATGTGACTATTTATATACCTGGAATTATCGAATGAAAATCGATTTAGTTGAAACATAAAATAGGTTTCTTCATCAACCGACATCTGCAGCAAGTTAATACCACATTTATTATATGTGCCATCTAAATAATCGTTGGTTTGAACGGCTATCCCAATTTTTCCAGAAACCGGAAGGGTAGGATTGTTTTTTAAATGATATTTCCCATCGTAAAAAACCACGGGGTAACTACGTTGTGTTTGTCCATAGTTTACATGCGAATCTTCCGATAGCGGAACAATTAGAACCGAGAATATTTTAGGCGCAATTTTGTCAACAACCGGAAAGTTGTATTTCAAAGGATTAAGTGGTTCTTCCGTTTTGGAGTCGCGAATTTCGAAATGAAGATGTGGACCACCCGAACTTCCCGAATTTCCACTTTTGGCAATTTCTTCATTTTGTTTAACCGGGAATAAATATTCCGGAACCTGCAAATCAACCCGAAATGAAAAATTCTTGTATTGTTTGTCTTTTACATATTTATCAATGGCAGGACTAAAGGATTGTAAATGGCCGTAAACCGTTGTTGTTCCATTGGGGTGGTTAATGTATAATGCATTTCCAAAACCACTTGGCGACACCGAAATACGTGAAATATAACCATCGGCGGTAGTGTAAATGGGCAAGCCTGTGGTTCCTTGTGTTTTAATATCAATACCCGAATGAAAATGATTGCTTCTTAATTCGGCAAAACTCCCGCTCAAAAACATCGGGATTTTTACCGGATTGGAGTAATACGATTCCTGAGTAAAACCAATTGTGCTAATTAATAGAAATAGAATTGTTAGTATTGTTCTCATTCGTAATAAATCAAAATGCCAAATTTATATATTTAATTGCTTCATAGACATTCGTAAATGCTACTGT
>JAUVDE010000091.1 GCA_030595485.1 Draconibacterium sp. | reverse complement strand
CATTAGCGACGAATTTGACGAAGAAGAAAGTTTCTTCAGCAAGATTTCGGAGCATGAATTTTTATTTGACGCTAAAGTTCTGCTGGGCGATTTCTACAAAGTTGTTAATTGCGACGACACTATTTTTGACGATGTAAAAGGCGATGCCGATACGCTTGCCGGTTTAATCCTTGAGATAAAAGGCGAGATCCCCACTTTGCATGAAGAAATAAAATGCAAAACATTTATGTTTACCATCGAAGAGGTTGACAATCGCCGGATAAAACAAATAAAAGTAACAGTCAATAATTAACGCTTCCATGCGTTCATAAATTGATATGATTCAAAAACTTATTCGAATGAAGGTTTGGAAATTTCTTATTGTACTCTTATTCTTTTTTGCAGCGTGCAGCGAAAGCTACACGCCCCGTCCCCGAGGTTATTTCAGAATCGGTTTTCCGGAAAAAGAATATGTCCGGATTCCTAATAATTATCCCTATAGTTTTGAGATTCCTACCTATTCGGCAATTGAAAAAGACCGCCACAATCTTAGTGAAGACAGTTGGATAAACATTACAATTCCAGAGAATAAGGTTGAGGTTCATATTTCCTATTACAATCTTAATAATCAAAAACAAACGCGTCGGGAAGCCTTAATTCAATTTATGGAAGATACGCGTCGCTTGGCCTATAAACACTCCATTAAAGCCGATGCCATCGACGAGCAGATTTTTATGAATCCGGCTGAAAGTGTTTACGGCACTATTTATAAAATTAAAGGAAATGCGGCCTCACCCATACAATTTTTCTTAACCGACAGCACAAAACATTTTTTACGTGGTGCATTTTACATTCGTGAAACACCCGACATGGATTCCTTAAAACCGGTGATTAATTTCATCGAACCGGATATAATTAGAATGATTGAAACCACAAGCTGGAACTAATACCATTTCATATGCTAAATTACCCAATAAAAATGCGCCTTTTTACCTTCTACTTCCAAATAAAAGTTATCTATAGCCTTGCTATTACTAACTTTTCTTTTTCGGATAACGCAAAAATTCATCATTTTTCTTTTGAGAAATTTAACATATAAACTGGTATAATGCCATTTGAAAAAATCATAACTACCCCTGTTGGGAGAATCGGAATTTGGAGTTTACGTGACTCCTCAGATGAACTTGCCACACAATGTACACTTTCAGAAATCGACCAGCTTAAGTTTGACAATTTTATCGCCGAACGCCGTAAAAAGGAATTTCTGGCTTCACGCATTTTACTTCAAAAGCTTTTAAACAAAAATGCTGAGATTGAATACAACCAAGCCGGAAAGCCTTATTTAAAACATAGCAACCTTAACATCAGTATTTCGCATTCGGTCGACTTTGCCTGTGTTTTTATTTCAGAAAAGAACATTGGAATTGATGTGGAACAAACCACACGAATCATCGATAAAATTGCAACTCGTTTTCTCCACCCAAAAGAACAGGAATTTATTGCGGGTTTGCAAAAACAACAAGAAGCCAAACTGCTTTTTTGGGCAGCCAAAGAAGCTATTTTTAAATGTATCGATGACCAAGGAATCGAATTTAACAAGCAAATCTTCATCCAACCTTTTTCACTCTCTTCGGAAGGAACATGCAAAGGCAGTCTTCAGCTAATGCTGAAAAAAGTTAATTTTAAACTACACTACTTCTTTATGAAAAACAATGTAGTTGTATATTGCGTTGAGGAGTAAAAATTAGAATAAACTTAAAATATCGATTAACGATTGAGGATTAACGATTTTGCAGAAAACAAAATCAGAAATTTATAATGAACTTCATCATTCGATATTCGTTAATCATTATCCGGCATTAAATATTTATAACAGCTGAGAAATAATTACAGAGTTTAAATAACATAAAAAGGAATCGCATATCCTTTAATAGTATTAACTGGTACTCATTACTTGGTACTAGCTACTAAAAATCTTAATGATGAAGAAAACAGAAAATCAGATACTGGTTATTTTTGGTGCTTCGGGCGATTTATGCAAACGGAAACTTATACCCGCGCTTTTCGAACTTTATAGTCAAAACTTACTTCCCGATAAATTTGCAGTTTTGGGTGCATCGCGTTCTCCACTTTCCGATGATGATTTCAGGAAGCGAGCCGACGAGTTTTTACCAAAAGACGAGAAAGTTGCTGAATTCAAAAAGCTTTTGTTTTACCAGGCTGTACAGAATAACTCAGCTGAAGATTTTGTGCCCCTAAAAAACAGATTAGGTGAAATTTCGGAAAAGCTGGAAATTGAACAAAACTATATTTTCTACCTATCCACACCACCATCTTTATACGGTGTAATTCCAAAGTTTTTGTCCGAAAATGGTTTAAGTAAATCAAATAAATATTTCAGAAAACTTATTGTTGAAAAGCCATTTGGTACAACTTTGCAGTCGGCGCAAGAATTAAATGTTCAATTACTGAATTACTTTTCGGAAGATCAGATTTACCGTATTGACCACTATCTGGGAAAAGAAACCGTACAGAACATGCTGGTTACGCGTTTTTCGAACGGGATTTTTGAACCACTTTGGAACCGTAGATACATTGAACGGGTGGAAATAACTTCGTCAGAAAGTCTGGGAGTTGAAGGTCGTGGTGGCTATTACGACCATTCGGGCGCCATGCGCGATATGTTACAAAACCATTTATTGCAAGTGGTTGGTTTTGTGGCCATGGAAGCACCAATTGTTGTGGAAGCCAATGCCATCAGAAATGAAACCTTAAAAGTATTTCAATCCATTCGCCCCATAAAAGAGAATGAGGTTCCGCGGCATGTAATTCGCGGACAATATACCGAATCGAATATTGGTGGAAAACAAGTGCTCGGCTACCGCGATGAACCAGGCGTTGATAAACATTCACGAACAGAAACTTTTGTAGCCCTAAAGTTCTTTATCGATAACTGGCGTTGGGCAGACGTACCCTTTTTAATTCGTACCGGAAAAAAACTTCCCACCCGCGTAACCGAAATTGTGATTCATTTTAAGAATGTACCACACAACTTGTTTGGCTCATCGGAATTTGGAAATACACACAACCAACTCATCATTCGCATTCAACCCGATGAAGGTATTTTATTAAAGTTTGGCATGAAAACACCCGGAGCTGGTTTTAAGGTACAAACCGTAAATATGGATTTCCATTACTCCGATTTAGTCGACAAAAAAGTACCCGATTCGTATGCCCGCTTATTACTGGATAGTATGCAAGGCGATGCTACACTTTATGCCCGCGGCGATGCTGTTGAAGCTGCCTGGAAATTTGTGCAGCCTATTCTTAACGCATGGAAAACCAATCCGGAAATTCCAATTTATGGTTATCCGGCCGGCACCTGGGGCCCCGAAGTTACAGACCAGTTAGTTAGCAAAGGCCAGCAGTGGCGCTATCCGTGCAAAAACTTAACCAACGACGGTTTGTATTGTGAACTATAAATTTTATATTGTACACACACTCAACAAAGTAGCAAGATGGAAACTTATACCGAAGTAAGGATATTTACTAAACCCAAGAATGTTTATAATGCTATTGCAAAAGAAATAATAAAGCTTATTCTGAACTCCAATCAGGAAGTGTTCGACATTGCACTTTCTGGCGGAAATACACCCAAAGCCTTTTTCAAGAAACTGAGCAATAAATATGCAGAGCGAATCCCTTGGGAACGCATTCATTTTTGGTGGGGCGACGAACGTTGCGTAAGCCCCGATGATGAGCAGAGTAATTATAAAATGACTGTTGAATATTTACTCTCAAAAATTACTATTCCCGAAAAAAACATACACCGGATAAAAGGAGAAGCTAATCCTGAAGAAGAAGCACTTCGCTATTCAAAAGAGATGGAAAAAACCTTAAACTCTCGTGGCGACGATCCTGTTTTTGATATGATTATACTCGGACTTGGTGACGATGGGCATACGGCCTCTATTTTCCCCGACCAACTGGAATTATTCGAACACGAACAAAGTTGTGCGGTGGCTCAGCATCCTATTTCCGGGCAAAAACGAATTACAATTACAGGGAATGTATTAAACAATGCCAATCAAATATTTTTTCTGGTTACCGGTGAGAACAAAGCACTGCGGGTTTCAGAGATTATGAATGATAACGAAGCTGCCAAATTGCTTCCGGCCTATTACATTTCGCCTACAAATGGTGAACTTATTTGGTTTTTAGATGTTGAAGCGGCAGCGCAAATCTCGTAAAAATAGGAAATACTACTGATACTGATTAGTCAGAATCGCGCATAAACAAAACCTTCTCATATCAACGAAAAAATTGAATAACAAATAATTCCTATATGCTGAGAAAGAACGACAAACGCCTCATTAATGCCTGGGCCTCTTTCGATTGGTCGAATTCCGTTTACAATCTGATTGTAACCACAGCAATTTTTCCAATTTATTACTTAAGTGCTTCACGAGAAGCCTTTGGTGGCGAAATAGTTCAATTTTTAGGACTAGCAATTAAAAACTCTGTACTTTACTCCTACGCTATAGCTTTCTCATTTTTAGTAATCGTATTTCTTGCACCCATTCTTTCGGGTATTGCCGACTATAGCGGAATGAAAAAACGTTTTATGCAGTTTTTCACCTATTTAGGTTCCCTTTCTTGTATCGGACTATATTTTTTCACAGGTGAAAATATTGAATATGGTATCACTTGTTCGGTACTGGCAAGTATAGGTTATGCCGGTTCTCTCGTATTTTACAATGGTTTTTTGCCTGAAGTAGCCTCGAAAGACAAAATGGATAGAGTAAGCGCAAGGGGATTTGCAATGGGATATATCGGAAGCGTTATCTTACTTATTGTTAATCTGGCTCTTTTTCTAAAATTCGATTCTTTTGGTTTCGAAAATGGCGGTTCGGCTACCCGATTTGGATTTCTTTTGGTTGGCGCATGGTGGATAGGTTTTGCTCAAATTGCATTTTACTATTTAAAAGACAGCTCTACCGGCAAAAAATTCACCCTTGCTATTTTAAGTAATGGTATAAAAGAGTTGAAAAAAGTATATCGGGTGGTAAGCCATAAAAAAGTAATGAAACGTTTTCTTTCTTCTTTTTTCATATTCAGCATGGGTGTGCAAACCGTTATGTTATTGGCACCCTTATTTGCAGAAAAGGAAGTTAACTTAAGCACCGATGAAATAATTTTTGTGGTGCTGATTCTACAAATAGTAGCTATTGCAGGGGCTTACTTTTTTGCTTTTCTTTCTAAATTAAAAGGAAATGGGTTTGCCATTAGTACAACCTTAATTGTTTGGATTTTCATCTGTATAAGTGGTTATTTTCTAAAAGAGAAAGTCTCATTTTACGGATTAGCGGCTATGCTCGGATTTGTAATGGGTGGAATACAATCGATTTCCAGATCCACCTATTCAAAACTCATTCCGCCGGAAACAAAAGACACTGCTTCTTTTTTCAGTTTCTATGATATTACCGAAAAATTGGCCATTGTAATTGGCACCTTTTCATACGGATTTATAGACCAAATTACAGGGAGCATGAGAAATAGCATGGTATTTATGGCTATATTCTTCATCGGAGGATTTATTATTCTTCAATTTGCCAAGCTTAAAAAGAATCTGGATTATAATGAATAGAAACAAACTTTAGAGCTTATCCTATCTCTTCCAAAGTCTTATTGAACATAGGTAACAAACATTCAAGGAATCAATGAAAAAACAGAACCCTGTCCTTATATTTCTACTTTCGATGCTGGCTGCAACAGTAAAGGCTATACTTTCCTTACGCTACAAAGTCACGCTTAAAGGCGCTGAACTATTACAGAATGCTACCCCCGTTCTTATCTTACCAAATCATCCGGCATTAGTAGATCCTATTATATTATTGAGCCATATCTATAAGTCCTCAAATGCAATTCCGGTTATCTCCTCTGCCTTTTACGACATTCCAGTAATAAAATCATTTTTTTCAGGATTGGGAGCCGTCAGAGTCAGTGATCTCGATGGTGGCAGCCGTAACATTAACGTTCTTAACGACATATCACGAGCGGTATTAAAAGGATTCAGACGCGATAAAAACATCATCCTCTATCCCAGTGGTCAATTGGCTGGTCAGGGTTATGAGAAAATTTTCAATAAAAAATCGGCTCAAAAAATCGTAAGCAAAGTGCCTGATAATGTAACAATTATTGGTGTGCGGACAACAGGATTATGGGGAAGTATGTGGTCGAAAGCCAGAACCGGAAAATCACCTAATTTTCTCATTCACTTGCTAAAAGGAATATTTTACATTCTTGTTAACCTTATTTTCTTTTTACCCCGCCGAAGAGTTACTATTGAAATTGAAGACCTTACACAGTTCGCGAAAGAAAATGCACAACTTGGAAGAAAAGAGTTCAACTTATTTTTAGAAGACTTCTATAATTTTCATGGTGAAGAAGACGCCAATTTTTTGAGCCATTTTTTTATAAGGTCTAAAAAAGAATCGACATAATTTATCTAAAAGAAGGCAACTCATTATCAACTATTTGAGATTCGAACCTAGTTAACAGACTTCATTTTTAGTACTTTCTCACCAAATTCAACAGTCTCTGCAATTACCTCATCTAAACTACCCGAGGTAAGTTCTCAGGCAATTACATGTTCTCCCGCTTCTGGAAATACTTTTTTAACTTTCTGATTCTCGCGTGAACCAAGTTGGTCGTACATTTTCAGCATTGCATCAACTTTTACATATTGATCCTGATTTTTCGCATCTTTGTAATAATACCCAAGAAAAACGGGTGCTGTAACTTGTTTAAACGTTTCTTTATTCATGCTAGCTTCAACCAACTGTTGCAAATAAACCACTGCTTCCATTCGGTATTTGCAATTCCAATACTGGCAGCCTTTCGATTCTAAATTTTCATCGGTAATCCGATACTTGCTTCCCGTTGACTTACGTCCAATTTGCAGGCCCCATGGTTTTGAAAGCAGAAAAGCATACTTCTCATTAATTCGGATATTTGGCGAATACAACACCAAACCACCCACATATTCAGGAAAATCTGCAGCCAACTTAAGCGCCAAAGTTCCTCCGGTTGAGGTTCCCATAATTATCACCTTTTTCCCCAAACTACGAGCAACCATTAAAGCTTCTTTTGCCGAAGCCCAAAGTTCATCAGGTGTCATATTTAGCAAAGCATCCTCGCCAACTAAACCGTGATCGTGCAAACGCGGAATATACAGATTACATCCAAAGTGTTTGGCAAAATTCACATGCGCTGGGTAGCCCTCGTACCACGAAGCCGAAAATCCATGCAAATACAATACACAATAATTGCTTCGTTCTTTTTTTAATGAGTCCGCCCAGAAAATCCGTGATTCATTATCGGGTTTTATGGAAAACATAGCTTCCTTCTTTTCGATATAACTCTCCATATTCCCGATGCTTGCCGAAATAGATGGCAAGTCTTTATTCAAATTTGGCTTAGGTGGTTTAGGCCCCAAAACATAAGTTATAATGGCCAGAAGAATCAAAATTCCAAAAAAGCGTTTTATGCGTTTCATGTTTAAGCAAGTTGGAAGCACAAAGACAGAAGTACGAAGTTTTGTTCCCACCCAATATCTAATGCTTTTATTTTGCTGAAAGATACGTGAGATTGTTGAATTATTCCAGTTTAGAAAATAGAATTTGTATTTTTTCGAAAACTAAGAATCACTAATATTTAAATAAGGAATGAACATTAAAAAAAATCTTTCATTACATTCAGAATAACAATGAATTAAGCTTGGTAGGGCTGCAGGGAGATTGTCATTCCGAGTATCCACCCAAATATTTGGCGATAATGAGGAAATGACTGAGATGCTGAAACAAGTTCAGCATGACGCCGATACAAGGTTTCCACAAACTAAATCAAGACGTCTCTCTGAACTCGTTTCAGGGTCTAAAATAAAATCTGCCATTGGTAGAATTTACGCAATTATCAGGGTAGAATCAGGCAACAACAATGTATTGAGAATGAATCCACTAAGGCACGAAGATCACAAAGAAATATGACATAATACAAAACCCCTTTGTGTTCTTCGTGTCTTTGTGGTAATCTAAGAATTATATTGTTCCCAACGAATTGAGCCTTTTCTAAAGCTACGAACAGCAATAACTAAAAATCAAGAATCAACTGGACCGCTTTTTTTTCTTTGTTCTCATCAATAAAATTAGAAAGCGTTAAACCCAGCAAACGGATTCCCTTTGTAAAGCCTCCATCAATTTTCATTAGCTTTTTACTTTCTCCAACAAAAAGCTCTTTGCTGGTATAATAAGTAGTAAGGGTTTTACTTCGGGTGTGCTGCTCAAAATCGGAATATTTAAATTTCAGGGTGAGCGTTTTTGCCTTCACTTTCGAACGCACAGCCCGCTCCCAAACTTTATCAGCAATTTGCAACATTTCCTTTTCGAAGTCTTCAGTACGATACAAGTCTGTTAAAAAAGTATTCTCACCTCCCACCGATTTCCGTTCTCGTGAAGGTTGTACCTCACGTTCATCAATTCCCCGGCAAATGTTGTAATAATAGTTTCCTGCTTTTCCAAACAGCCGGGTAAGTTCCAATCGGTCGATTTGTTTTAAATCGCTGCCATACCAAACACCTATATTATTGAGTTTTTCAGCCGTAACTTTACCAATCCCAAAAAACTTTCGCACTTCCAGTTTCTCTATAAAATCTTGCGCCATGTCAGGTTTCACCACAAAAACACCATTGGGTTTGTTAATATCCGAAGCCACTTTAGCCAAAAACTTATTGTACGAAACGCCGGCAGATGCTGTTAATCCGGTAATTTCAAAAATGCGTTGTTTAATTTCACGGGCTATTAATGTTGCCGATGGTAAACCTTTTTTAGCATAAGTAACATCCAAATAAGCCTCATCTAACGAAAGTGGCTCTACCAAATCGGTATACTCCAAAAATATACTCCGAATCTGATTCGATATTTCTTTGTAACGCTCGAAACGATGTTTTACAAAAATCAGATTGGGGCATTTTCGTTTGGCTACTATCGACGACATGGCTGAACGCACACCAAACTTCCGGGCTTCGTAACTGGCTGCAGCAACAACTCCGCGCTCACTGGTTCCTCCAACAGCCACAGGCTTTCCCCGCAACTCGGGATTATCCAATTGTTCCACCGATGCAAAAAACGCATCCATGTCAACATGTATTATTTTCCGAATACTTTCAGCCACAGTTCTTCTTTTCCACAAAAATATAAAAGTAATCGAGCACCACCAGTGTTAAGTCAGGTATAATATTTCGGGTAAGTCGAAGTAATTTTTGAATTTTAACAGATCAAATAAATGTGAGTATAGCAGCGTTCTATGAATATTTTTTTGAGGAGTGAAAAGCAAAAAGGACAAGACTTGGCGTGAAAGAGTATGCTTGACTTGACACTAACCACTTGTAAAAAAGGATGGCATCCAATTCAGCATAAAAAACAATAATGAATATCGATTAACGATTGTAGGTTAACGATTTTCAGAAAAACAATTAACAACGGTGTAAAAGATGGAATTGCCTCAGTTTAGAAATCGTGTAGAGAATGAAATTCTAAATCTTTTTCTTTTTCCTTACATCATTAATCTTTATTCGCCCGGCAGAGCCAAAGAAACATTTGCACCATAATACAAAATCCTTTGTGTTCTTTGTGTCTTAGTGGTAAAATGATGAACACCTAAAAAAAATGGCTCCTCAAAACTGAGGAGCCATTTTGGCTATTATAATAAACGTCTGTTTTGTTTATCTAATTTTTAGAATTCTTTGATAAGAGAGTGC
>JAUVDE010000227.1 GCA_030595485.1 Draconibacterium sp. | reverse complement strand
AAGAACATTGGTTTTACCGGGATCGTATCTCCGGGAGTAAACGAAACCGTTTCCTGGCTTGCCATGGTTGTTTCTTCTATCTGAGCAAATGAGGTCATAAACAGTTGGTTCCCTTCCATAAAGAAGTTCACCACGCGTTCGTCGCTTACCTCAAAGCCAGCAGTAAAACCGGGGTAATCCAAATAATTTCCTTTTCTGAAAGAATACGATTGCATTCCTTGTCCTCCAGGTGCCGAAAATACAAAATCGATTACCGGCTCTCCCGAGTCGAAAGCAATCGCTTTTCGTTCAGCATTCTGAATAAAACCAACAGCTTTAACTTTTACCTTATTTCCGTTTACATCGAATTTCGAAGAAAATTGTTTGGGAGTAAGTTCCGAGAAACGAACCTTTTTTGATTTCTCCTGACCTTCGAATCCTGCGTAAAAATAATCGTTGGAAGATAAAATAGAATTGGCACTCTCGCCTTCGCGAATATGCATTACACCTTCGTAACTATAATAGCGTGTTACGGCAGCTCCCAAAATCATTATAATAAAAGAAATGTGGAACAAGCCGAGTGTGAATCGCTTTCGTGTAAAAAATCGATAACGAACTAGGTTGTTTATAAGATTTAGCGCAAAAAGTGCCCACAAAAGCTCAAACCAATGTGTGTTATAAACTAATGCCCGTGCTGTTGATGTTCCGTAACTGCTTTCAACAAAAGTGGCAATTGCCATAGCAAAAGCCAATGCTAAAAACAGAAACGACATTACTGGCAAGGAGGTTATAAAAGAGTAGAATTTCTTCATTTCATTTCGAAATTTAGTCGGAAGCCGGAAGACCGAAGACCGAAGTTTGTATAAAAATTAAGAGGCTGAAAATAGTTCTTATTTAGAACAATTCAAAAAAAGGAAGAGCACAAAAAACCCGCTTCTTATCATTTAAATAAGAAACGGGTCTTTTTATATTATTTATCACACCCTCACTCGGAATGAACGTATGACTAGTCTGTCTTCTATTGCAAAAACGAAAGTGCTTTTTCAATGGCAGCTTGTAAACCGGCAACATCTTTCCCTCCGGCAGTTGCATAAAATGCCTGACCTCCGCCGCCGCCTTTAATCTCGCGACCGGCTTCGCGAACAATTTGTCCGGCATTTAATCCTTTATCGGCAACAACACTTTCCGAAATCATTACCGTCAACAATGGTTTCCCATTAATTTCAGCTCCAATTACCAAGAACAAATCATCAACCTCACCTTTAATCTGGAATGCCAAATCTTTTACTAATGCAGCATTATCAACAATAATTTTATCAGCAATAATATTTACGCCTTTTTCAAAAAGTACTTTGCTTTTCAAATTTGCTTTCACAATTTTCATGCTTTCGCGCTGGAAAGTCTCAATTTGTTTTGCAAACTCTGAATTTTGTTGAGTAAGATTTACTACACTTCCCAACACATCTTTCGAACCTTTTAACGTTTCTTCAATGCTCTTTAACAAACCTAACTGGTCGTTAATATATTTTTCAGCACGTGCTGCAGTAATTGCTTCTATTCGCCTAACGCCAGCTGCAATAGCACTTTCACTTACAATTTTTAGCATCCCTATTTGTCCGGTTGCTTCAACATGAATACCACCACACAATTCAACCGATTCGCCAAACTTAATTACACGAACGGCTTCGCCATATTTTTCACCAAAAAGCATCATTGCTCCACTTTCTTTTGCGGCATCAATTGGCATGGCGCGATTCTCTTCTAGACTTGAATTCAAACGAATTTTCTGATTTACAATCTTCTCAACTTTTGCAATTTCCTCATCACTCAATTTCTGAAAATGTGAAAAGTCGAAACGTAAATGGTCGGCATTTACCAGCGAGCCTTTTTGCTCAACATGCGAACCCAAAACTTCGCGTAAAGCAGCATGCAACAGATGTGTTGCAGTGTGGTTATTGGCAATATTTTCACGGCGATTTTTGTTTACAACTGCAGAGAAATACTCACTTGGGTTCTCTGGCAATTTTTCAACCAAATGAACTATTAAGTTATTCTCCTTTTGCGTATCGAAAATCGAGGTTTTGACACCGTCGAATTCAATATATCCCTGGTCGCCTACCTGACCACCCGACTCTCCATAAAATGGGGTTTGGTCGAATACCAACTGAAAGAACGACTTTTTCTTTTGTTTTACTTTGCGGTATCGTGCAATTCGTATTTCAGTTTCTTGTTTGTCGTAACCAACAAATTCACTTTGTTCAATTTTGCGTAATTCAACCCAATCATCAGTTTCTTGCTGAGCTGCATTTCTTGAGCGGTCTTTTTGCGCTTGCATTTCAACGTTAAAACCTTTCTCGTCAACCCCCAACCCATTTTCGCGGGCAATTAACTCGGTTAAATCCAATGGAAATCCAAAAGTATCATACAATACAAAAGCATCTTTTCCTGAAATCTCAGTTGATTCTTCTTTTTTGGCTTTTGCAATAATATCATCTAACAATTTAATACCTGTTGAAAGTGTACGAAGAAATGATTCTTCCTCTTCTTTAATCACTTTCTCGATTAAGTTTTGCTGGCTTACCAACTCAGGGAAAGCATCGCCCATATTTTGTTTTAAGGCTTCAACCAATTGGTAAATAAATGCTTGTTTAAAACCAAGGAATGTATAACCATAACGAACAGCACGACGCAAAATTCGGCGGATTACATAACCCGCTTTGTTATTCGATGGTAATTGTCCTTCGGCAATGGCAAAAGCAACTGCACGAAGATGGTCGGCAATTACACGCATTGCAATATCTGCTTTTAACTCTTCGCCATATTTTTTATTACACAACTTACCTAGTTCGGCAATTGTATTTTGGAAAACATCGGTATCGTAATTCGATTGAACACCTTGTAAAACCATACATAAACGTTCAAAACCCATTCCGGTATCAACGTGTTTGTCGGGTAAGTTTTCTAGGTTACCGTTTGCTTTTCGGTTAAACTGGATAAAAACCAAATTCCAGATTTCAATTACCTGCGGATGGTCCATATTTACAAGGTCGCAGCCGGGAACTTTAGCACGTTCTTCAGCAGAACGAATATCAACGTGTACTTCGGAACAAGGACCACAAGGACCGGTTTCACCCATTTCCCAGAAATTGTCCTTTTTATTACCATTCAGAATACGGTCTTTGGGTAAATATTGCTCCCAATAACCAGCAGCTTCATTGTCGCGTTCCTGATTATCGTCGGCACTACCTTCGAAAACGGTAGCATACAAACGGTCCTTTTCAATTCCCATATTGGTTACCAAAAACTCCCATGCCCAATCAATGGCGTCCTTTTTAAAGTAATCGCCAAACGACCAGTTTCCAAGCATTTCGAACATGGTGTGGTGGTACGTATCCAAACCCACTTCTTCTAAATCGTTATGTTTTCCCGAAACACGTAAACACTTCTGCGTATCGGCAACACGAGGATATTTAACCGGCTCATTTCCTAAAAACTGGTCTTTAAACTGGTTCATTCCCGCATTTGTAAACATTAGCGTTGGATCGCCTTTAACGACCATTGGTGCCGAGTTTACTGTCTGGTGTTGTTTCTCGGTAAAAAAGTCGAGAAATGCCTTACGTATCTCCTTAGAAGTCTTCATTTTCCGTCTGTATATTTTATAATTCTGTTAATAAAACTTGTGCAAAGAAAACAAATTCACTGTTTATGAGTTATTTACTTACCTTTGCGCGGTGAAAAATCACGATTTTTTAAAATCATGCAAAGTTAAATGTTTTAATTAATCGACATAGGAATACAAAAAAAGTAGCCTCTTATATGGCAAAGAAAAAATATAAATTTAATCCGGACACCCTTAGCTACGAAAGTGTAGGACTAACCTGGAAATCGAAACTGGGAAAAGTTGCCACTTATTTATCGAGTAGTTTAGCTTTGGCGTTATTAATTACAGTGATTTTTGTAAATTTTTACGAAACACCAAAATCGAAAGCGTTATTGAGGGAAAATCAACAATTACTTACACAATACAAATTATTGTCGAAGGATTTAGATAAGGTTGAAAATGTTTTAAATGAACTTCAACAACGCGACGATAATATTTACCGTGTAATTTTTGAAGCCGAACCTATTCCATCAACGGTTAGAAAAGCTGGTTTTGGTGGTACGAATAAATATTCGCATTTAGAAAATCTTGACAATTCTGAGTTGGTAATTGCCACTGCAAGCAAACTCGATATAATTTCGAAAGAAGCTTATATTCAATCGAAATCGTACGACGAAGTATTGGAGATGGCTTTGAATAAAGAAAAAATGCTGGCAGCTCTTCCGGCAATTCAACCAATTACTAATAAAGACTTGAAACGAATTTCAAGTGGTTGGGGATATCGAATTCACCCCATTTACAAAGTTCGCAAAATGCACTGGGGACAAGACTTTACGGCTCCTGTTGGAACTCCAGTTTTTGCTAGTGGCGATGCAAAGGTTGTTCAGGTTAAAGGTTCGAAACGCAGCCGTGTTGGACTTGGACTTAACATTAAACTTGACCATGGTTATGGTTACGAAACAGTTTATGGTCACTTAAACGAGTTTAAAGTAAAACGTGGTCAGAAGGTAAAACGTGGTGAAATTATTGGATACGTTGGCAACTCCGGTGGCTCAACTGCCCCACACTTGCATTACGAAGTTCACAAAAACGGAAGAAAAGTAAATCCTGCTTATTACTTATTTAAAGACCTCACACCGCAGGAGTACGACAAAATGATTGCCATTTCTTCAAACATTGGGCAGTCGTTAGATTAATCGAAATGCAGACAATTAGACTCTCAGATTTTTAGATTTTCATAAAAAAGAACTTATTACTAGAGTAAGTTGAGTATTCTGTGAACAATAATCTAGCTGACAAATTAAAAATTTACTTTCCGCTTGTCTTGTATCTGAAAATCTATTTATCTTGTGTCGGAATATCTAAAAATCCGAAAATCTAAATAGTGCCTTACAAAAAGCCCAAAATAGAGAAGATTTATTATAGCATTGGTGAAGTTTCGAAAATGATGAATGTTGGTACACCAACCATTCGTTATTGGGAAAACGAGTTTGATGCATTAAAACCTTTTAAAAACAAAAAGGGCAACCGTCTGTTTAAAGCCGATGATATCGAAATAATTCGACTGATTCATTATTTGGTTAAAACACGGGGGCTCACCTTAAAAGGAGCAAAACTTAAACTCAAAGAAAACCGTAACGAAACAATGGATAATTATGAAGTTGTAAAACGGTTGGAAGATATTAAACAAGAACTAGTTGAAATTAGAGACGGACTAACTACCAATGACGAAGATTAAAAACATAACAAGCTTTTTCGAAAATCTGGCACCACTCCAATTACAGGAATCGTACGACAATGCCGGTTTAATTGTTGGCGATTTTAATGCTGATATCGATACGGTTTTAGTTACACTCGACGTAACCGAGGAAGTGGTTGAAGAAGCCATTAACAAAAATGCGGGTTTAATTGTAGCGCACCACCCCATTGTTTTTTCGGGTTTGAAAAAAATTACCGGCAAAAACTACGTGGAACGCACACTTTTAAAAGCCATTAAAAACGACATTGCCATTTATGCAGCCCATACCAATTTGGATAGTGTTGAAGGCGGTGTAAATGGTAAAATCTGCGAAAAACTTGGTTTAAAGAATTGCAAAATTCTTCAACCTGCTGGTGGACAATTAAAAAAGCTGGTAACTTTCATTCCTGTTGAACATGCAGAAAAAGTTCGCGAAGCTGTTTTCGCTGCTGGCGCCGGAAGTATCGGGAACTACGACTCGTGCAGTTATAATACTGAAGGTGAAGGGACTTTCCGTGGCAACGAAAATGCCAATCCTTTTGTGGGCGAAAAAGGGAAAATTCACAACGAAAAAGAAATTCGTTTTGAAACAGTTTTCCCTTCATACTTGCAAGGAAGGGTTATTAGTGCCTTGCTGAATGCC
>JAUVDE010000082.1 GCA_030595485.1 Draconibacterium sp. | reverse complement strand
ACCTGGCTCTGTGGAATATTGGAAAATTGCACCATGCTCCAGCGTTCGGGATAGTGCATGTTTATTACGCCTTGCGGACTCCAAACCCAATTGTATTCGGGGAAATGTTTGTTGGTCGCAGGATTTATTTTTTTTACATACTTACCATCAACTACCTCGGTTTTCCATTGTACACGCGAGAAATTTATTTTCCAAACATCACGATTTTCAGGTTGGATAAAATCACCATCAGTAGTAAGAGAAGAAAAAGGGATGGCTATTTCAGCGGTCCAGCTTTTATCGATATCGTTGGGATTATTTAACGATCCGTCAAGGGAAACTGCACTTTTAAATCCTTCAGCATTCCATTTTATATTTGCCCTGCCTCCTTTTATATAAGGTCTATTCATAAATAAATCGAATAGTGTGTTTTGCGCATTTATCTCAAATTCGTAATAATTGTGCGTGTCGCGATTGGGATCAATGAAAATTTCAAAATCATTCTCATGGTAAACAATCATGTCCTTTGTAATGTAGTAAGCCCAAATATGAGGTTCTTCAAGTTTAGCCAAAATATAAAGATTGGTGTTATCCCAAAGCATTTTTACACGGGTTTGATGGCGTGGTTTAGGTTTGCCTTCTCCTTCAATGTCATTGAAATATTCGCTCCAAGTGGCACGTTTCCAGTCCGATTCAGATGGTTCCCCATCAATATTTATTTCAGTAGTGGTTTTATAAACTATATAGTTTTTTGCCGGAACAAAAAGGTGTTCAAATCCCTTCCAAATATCCTGAGCATTTGAAGTAAGGGTTGTGATAATAAAAACGATTAGAAGAATATATTTTACTCTCATAATTATAGAAATTTTACTTTGCATTAAAATGCAAAGATATTTCAGAATAATATAAAGTATGTGCACCTTTCTAAAATAACTCAATAAGATATTGTTTAATCTATATCTACATCGCGCGAAATGTAGCCGGCATAATCTTTTATGGCCGGTTCGTAATTTTCGTGAAACAGTGGCGAAGTTACCATAAAATCGGCTGTTGAACGGTTCGATGCGGTTGGGATATTGTACAATACTGTAATTCGCAACAGGGCTTTAACATCAACATCGTGGGGTTGTGGTTGCATGGGATCCCAAAAGAAAATAAGCATATCAACTTTACCTTCGCAAATTAAGGCGCCAAGTTGTTGGTCGCCACCAAGTGGCCCCGATTTTAAACTTGAAATTGTAGGAGGTACCTGACCATGTTTCTCACAGCTTTCAGCCAATGTTTCTTCAACAAGTCTGCCAGTTGTTCCGGTGCAAATTAAATCATGCTGAATTAATTCTGTCCAGTTAAAAGATGCCCATTCAATAATATCTTTTTTGCGGTTGTCGTGAGCAACAATTGCTATATTTTTTTTCTTTTTCATTGTTCTGGTTTTTAGAAAGTTACTTTTAGCAGCTTTCAGTTAAGTGCCAAAGGTATGTGCTACAATAACATGTGTCAAGTATAAGTGGATACAGAATAAATGTTTATTGTAAAATTAACTTGTGCGGAAAACCTGGGTTGAAAAGAACCGTTCTTTTGCTGAATAAGCAGAGAAAGAACGGTTCTTCAAAAATCTTTATATCTGAATATATTCTATGTCAATTCTTTTATTTCTGTAATCATTTGTTGAGCTAAAGCATCGGCTTTTTCCATGGAATTTGCTTCGGCATAAATACGTATAATTGGCTCGGTATTCGATTTGCGTAAATGAACCCATGAATCAGCAAAATCTACTTTTACTCCATCAATATCGGTAACTTCTTCGTTGCTGTATTTCTCTTTCATTTTAAGCAAAATTGCATCAACTTCAATATCAGGAGTTAATTCAATTTTGTTTTTCGAGATGAAATAATCAGGGTAGGTTTTACGTAGCTCCGAACACTTTAAACCACTTTTTGCCAAATGAGTTAAGAACAGCGCTGCTCCAACCAGTGAATCTCTACCTGCATGGCTGGTTGGGTAAATAATCCCACCGTTTCCTTCGCCACCAATAATTGCATTTGTTTCGCGCATTTTGGCAACAACGTTAACTTCGCCAACAGCACTGGTAGCATATGTTTGCCCGTGTTTTTCAGTAATTACGCGTAAGGCGCGGCTTGATGAAAGATTGGAAACCGTGTTTCCTGGTGTTTGACTTAAAACATAATCGGCAACGGCTACCAGAGTATATTCTTCGTTAAACATTGTACCATCTTCATTAATAATTGCCAGGCGGTCTACATCAGGGTCAACCACAAAACCTACATCAACACTATTGTCGCGGATTATTTCTGAAGTTTCAACCAGATTTTCGGGTAGTGGCTCCGGAGTGTGTGCAAAATGTCCTGTTGCCTCGCAGTTTATTTCAACTACTTTATCAATTTCAAGTGCTTCGAACAAAGCTGGCATTGCAATTCCTCCAACCGAGTTTACCGCATCAATAGCTACTGAAAACTTGGCTTTTTTTATGGCTTCAACATCAACCAAATCCAGGTTTAATACATGCTGAACATGAAAATCTGTATAATCTTTTTCACAAACTTCACCCAAATCGTCAACTTCAGCAAAATCGAAGTCTTCGGCATCTGCAATTTCAAGGATTTTAGCGCCTTCAGCAGCATTCAAAAACTCACCTTTCTCATTTAAAAGCTTAAGTGCATTCCATTGTTTTGGATTATGGCTGGCAGTTAGAATAATACCACCATCGGCATTTTCTTCGGTAACTGCAATTTCGGTTGTTGGTGTAGTGGCTAAACCAAGGTTTACCACGTTGCATCCCATTCCGCTAAGTGTTGAAACAACAATCGAACTTACCATTGGTCCCGAAATGCGTGCATCGCGACCAACCACTACAGTTATTTTTTCTTTACCTGCATTTTCTTTTGCCCAGGTAGCATACGAGGCTGTATATTTTACTACATCTAGGGGGCTTAGTCCTTCGCCGGGTTTACCTCCAATGGTGCCGCGAATTCCTGAAATTGATTTAATTAAAGTCATGATATATAGTTTGAGTCAGTAAATATAGAAATAAGGAAGGAATGTAAGTTAAAAACCCAAAGGGGTTTCTAATTTATTTAAAAACTTTAAGGGAGATTTAAAATTGGCTTTCAGAAAGAGGAACTAAAGGCATCTATTTTTACAGAGATTAAGGTTTAATTTAATCACCTATTTCCTCTAGTTCTTTAAGCGTAGTTTTTAGCTTAAGAATGTAGTTGCCATAAAGCTTACGAAAACCCCAGCGTAAGAAAAAGAAAATACTACCTATAAATAATATCAAACACAGCAATCCAATTAGCCCTGCGGTTATTAAAGCACTTGTTTCAACATCGGCCATTTGCTGGCCTTTGTTTTCCATGCCTGCTGAAAATCCTTCGAACATACCGGTTACAAAGGCAGAACCAATAGCAAATAAAAGTGCCACAACGGCTAAATAAAATAAACGCTGGTAAAGAATTAAAGTGTCAATTATTTTTTTGAGTGTATCGTGCAGATTGCAAGCAACATCACATTTCTTTTTAACCAGGTAATATTTAATAACAAAGTATATAAATGTGGTAAAAATCAGAATGTTGCTAAAAGTACCAAGGTAAATTAGCCATTTGGGAATGGTAAGGCCATCATTGATTTCTTCGAGCATTTGTGGTGATAGAATAAAATCGTCGAGTGCAAAAAGAATAATCAAAACAAAAAGCACCACAAAACCAATCTTAATATTCCGATCAATACGTTCAATCAGGCTTTTGGTACGCTTGCCGAGCATGCTACGCAACTGGCCTTCATCCAGTTCTTTGCCTGCCGACATCTTATCCCATGTTTTTTTAAGGTCGTTTAAATCCATGTTTACTACTCCTCAGTCACCATCAATTTTTTCAACTTCTTTTTAATTCTGTTCATCTTTACCCGCACATAATTTTGGGTAATCCCGGTAATCTCAGCAATTTCCTCGTACTTCTTACTTTCGAGAAACAAGAGTACAATCGATTTCTCAATACCGGTAAGTTGTTGAACCGCTTTGTGCAATAGTTTTATATTTTCTTCTGTCTCGGTGTCGTACTTTTCATCTTCAATCTGAAAATTTTCGTACGTTAAATGATTTTGGTCGGGGCGCCGTTTGCTCTTTTTAAAGCTGGTAATGGCAGTGTTTAAAGCAACTCGGTACATCCATGTAGATACCTTTGACTCTTTCCGAAATGATGGGTACGATTTCCATAATTGTGCCACAATTTCCTGAAAGAGGTCTCTTCGGTCGTCATCCGTGTCGCAGTATATATTGCTAACCTTGTGGATAATTCCCTGGTTCTTCTGAATTATTTGTAAGAATTCCTTTTCCAAAATCAAACTATTAGTAGATGAATCTCGTGAAAATTACAATTACAATTATTAATCTTGTTAAAAGCTCCAGATTTCAAACCAATTCCAATTGTCAATTCGTTTGGCAATTGCTAATTATTAAAGATTTGAATATTGTTATTTGGAATTTCCCCAGTTACATCATTTTTAGAAATTTGATTTCTTTTTCGCTGAGCAGACGCCATTTCCCACGAGGGAGATTCTTTTTTGTAAGTCCGGCAAAAAGTACTCGGTCTAATTTGCGTACTCTATATCCAAAGTGCTCGAAAATTCGGCGTACAATTCGATTCTTTCCCGAGTGAATTTCAATGCCAACTTCTGTTTTGTCTGCGTTATTTGAATAACTAATTGCGTCAGCGGAAATCTTACCATCTTCCAATTCAATTCCATCAGCAATCATCTCGAGATGAGCCTGTGTTACTGGTTGGTCGAGTGTAATTTGGTATACTTTCTTTTTGTTGTGCCCTGGGTGGGTTAGCTTTTTCGATAAATCACCATCGTTTGTGAAAAGCAACAAACCAGTAGTATTTCTGTCCAATCTCCCTACGGGATAAACACGTTCGGTGCAAGCATCTTTTATTAATTCCATTACAATTTTATCGGCGTGCGGATCGTCGGTTGTGGTAACGTAATCTTTTGGTTTATTTAAAAGCAGATATACTTTTTTCTCAGCATCTAACTTTCGGCCATCAAAACGAACTTCATCGCCCGGCAAAACGCGTGTTCCTAATTCGAGAATCTGTTTGCCATTAATGGTAACCATGCCAGCTGTAATAAATGTATCAGCTTCGCGTCGTGAGCAAACTCCGGCATTGGCAATAAATCGGTTAAGGCGCATTCCTTCAGCAGAAACAGTTTTTAATTTCGGACGAGGTTCTGAAGCCTTTTTTAAAGGCCTTTTTTTAAAAGGCTTGCCATGTGATTTTCGTGGAGAGAATTCCTTTCTTGGTTCATCTTTGACCACAATCCTCGATTTCCCCTCGCGTTTCCCCGTTGATTTTGAACCGGTTTTTTTCGATGAGTTTCCTGTTGTATCTTTTGTGCGGGCATCGCTTCTACTACCACTTCTGCCACCACTGTTCTTTTTGTACATAACTGAAATTAATTTGTGCAAAGGTCGGTTTTTTTTCTGACAAATTTATATAGTGATTTTTTGAGATAGAACAGGCCCTATCGTTACCTAAAGAAATGAAGTTTTTACATTTCAGAATCGCACAGAAAAGGGATGAATTATGAATATTGTATCAATGTTAAGAATAAGTAAATGCTGACAACTAAAACTGAATACTACGACTTTTTACATCAGTCCCGGCAGACTAATTCCTTTAATTTTTCGGTATAAATCGAGCGCAAAAACATCGGTCATTCCCGAAACAAAGTCAACAATCGATTGAATTTTAAGATAAGGAGAGTCTTCGCTTGTTTTATATTGTTCAGGTAGTATTGAAAGTAATTTTCTACTGTACCCGTCTTTTTTGTCTTCGTTCATTACCGCCTCTACAAACTCTTCGAGAATAGTACCAATAATTTTGTAGCCTGCAATTTCAATTTCTACCACCGAGCGGTGTCCATAAACTTCAGCAATTGAAATGGTTTGTACTTTTTTCATGGCAGTAGCTTGAACTTTGGGCAGTTTGTCGATTAAACTACCCACGAACTCGCCGGCTAAAATGGCATCGGCATTTGTTTCAAAAATAGTAGTACATTCGTAAATAAGTTTCCCAATTACGTTGGCGCGTAAGTAGCTAATTTGCTCGTTTTTGTCGGTTACCTTTAATAAGGTTTGTTCAATCCCGGCAAGCCTGTCTTTTTCCAATTCATTGTCGTAGAAGTTCAGGAACAATTCTTTAATTTGGTGGTAGTTTAAAATTCCCAGCTTAAATGCATCTTCCAAATCCATAATTTGGTAGCAAATATCGTCGGCAGCTTCAACTAAATATACCAGTGGATGGCGTGCAAATCCTTTTTCATTCTTAGAAATCCCCAATTCTTTGGCAATTTTCTGGTAGTTGGCCAAGTCCGATTGGAAAAAGCCAAATTTAGGTTTAGTTGCTTGAACTGATTCAAAAGGGTATTTTACAATACTTGCCAGACTTGAGTAGGTAAGCGCATAGCCTCCGTTTCGTTTGCCATTAAATTGGTGTGCCAGTGTGCGAAAAGCGTTGGCATTTCCATCAAAATGAGTAAAGTCTTTCCATTCACCTTCGCTTAAATCGGCTTTGAATTTTTGCCCGTTTCCTTTTACAAAGAAATTTGAAATGGCTGCTTCGCCCGAGTGTCCGAATGGTGGATTTCCCATATCGTGCGCCAAACAAGCTGTTGAAACAATAGTTCCAATTTCGGAAATTAATGGATTGTTAGGAAATTGTTGCACCAGTTTTTCAGCCAGAATATTCCCAAGCGATCGACCAACACTGGCAACCTCCAGGCTGTGTGTGAGTCGGTTGTGTACAAAAATATGTTCGGGTAAAGGAAAAACCTGCGTTTTATTTTGCATCCTTCTAAAAGGCGACGAAAAGATTATGCGGTCGTAATCGCGTTGAAACTGTGAGCGGTCTTCGGGCATTCCTGCCGTTTTGTAGTTGTCCATTCCCAGTCGTGTTGTCGAAAGAAGCTTATTCCAATCCATCATAATAAAAAGTTCTGTTGCGAAAGTAAATGATTTATTTGAATGATTTATCTTTTAGACCCTGAAACGAGTTCAGTGTGACGTACCAACAAACCAAAGCTATACTTGTTTTGTTGTCATGCTGAACTTGTTTCAGCATCTCTGCCATCATTTCATTGTGCTAATATGATTTTAGGCTCTCTAAATAACAACAAGGCTTACAAAGTGTAAGTTGAATACCGCTTCACTTGCTTTGCGAGTTCTCTTGCACGATTGTTTGAAACTTCATCTAATCTTTCCCAGAACTTTGACCCGTGATTTTTTATTTCGGTATGAACCAGTTCATGAATTAAAATATAATCAATGAGTTCAACTGGCAGTTTCATCATTTGTAGATTTAAGCTAATGTTATTTTTCGAAGAGCAACTTCCCCAGTTTCTGCGATTATTACGAATGGTAACCTTGTTAAATTCAAAACCATGACGACGTGCCAGTTCTGTTAAACGAACGGGTAGCAATCGTTTCGCTTCATTTCGGTACACTTCGGTTAAATTAGCCTCCAAAAAACCAAGCGATTCTTCCGATTCAAAGTCAGGCACATAAAAATCAATTTCATTTCTGTTTTGAACTATTTTATATTCATCACCCAAAAGGAATTTAACAAGGTGTAGCTTGGTTCTTATTTCCGAATTTGGTTCAACTTTAACCTTTCGGTCTTCCATTTTTTGCTGTTGCTGCCGTATCCAGTTCTCATTTTTTGAAACAAAAGCTAACACTTCTTTGGCTGAAACATAAAAAGGAAAAGAAACAAGCACCGATTTGTCGGCTTTTACACTTACTTTTATATTTTTAGAGCGTCTATTTTGCGATAGAGTTACATTTCCGATATATTTTAGTTGAACTACTTGGCTCGACATATGTTATTGTTAAAAAATAAAAATCAAAGATATCAAACATGGCAAATAAAAAAATGGAGGTTTTTGTAAACCTCACAAAAAACGATACCGTTGTTGCCCTCGACGAAAAAATAGTACCGGGCAGTTTAGTTTTCGAATCGTTAAATCCTTTTCCGGGTTATTACCACGAGTTTCCGACCGATGCTAGCTCGATGTACATTTATTTAGTACTGGAAAACCAATATCCTTTGGAAGATATATTGCGCGCCACGCAGTGTATTGAAAAAGAATACGATTGGAATTTTGATGCTGGTAAAGCTTACATTTCGATAGGTTCTACTTCGCTCGATGCAATTCGTGTTCGACATTTACCATCGCTCGATTTGGTAGAAAAAATTCAAGAGGCCTACGGAAACCAAGGCATTAAGTTTTTAATGAATAAGAAATTAAAAGGGAAGCTCGAAGCGCAAGTAAAAATTGTAAAATTCCTTGGTTTGGAGGAGTTGGATGAAGGTGTATTTCAAAATGCGGAAGATTCAACTTTTGCTTATGTTCAAATTCCAAAATATTTGACCCCTGCAGCCTTTACAAAGGTTTCGATGGATGTTAAATATAACTGGGATGGACATGAGTTTGACGCGGCATGTGCTTCGTTTTATAAAGATGGAGTATTGTACGAGGCAGTTCGTATTCGCTCGGACAAAATGAGTGTTGATTATTTAAATAGCATTAAGAAATTATTTGCCGACAAAATAAGGTAAGTATTAAAAATTAACATATTGCAAGAGGTGTCTGTCAGTTGATGGAACACCTCTTTTTTTTGGGATGAGTTTGCCGTGTTTAATTAAGTGCTGATTGCTTGCTTTTTTTAATAACTTTGCACCCAATTAATAACCTTAATCAATTGTTCCTATGGGAAGCAAAACTCGGCTATTTATTATTCTATTAATTGTAGTTGCCGTAGCTGGCGCTGCAGTCATTTTTTTATTGCCCAAATACAAGGTACCCATTAACTTAACAGCAGGTTCGTTTAAAACCGAAACCATTGCACGTGGTCCGGTAATTGCATCTACCAGGGCATCGGGGGTTGTAGAATCGGAGAGCGAAGTGTTGATTCTAAGCCCTGCGCGAAGTTTCATTAAAAGGGTATTTAAAGAGCCGGGGAGCTGGGTTGAAAAAGGGGAATTAATCGTTCAACTTGATAAAGAAAATGTAGTTGCCGATATGGAACGAATTGGTGACCAACTGGAAATGAAGCGTAATTCGTTGGAAAAAACTCAGCTAAACGCACAAAGTACACGTTTGGATTTAGGTTATAATGAAGAGGTGAAAAAACTTCGGATTATTTCGCTAAAATCTACCTTGGCCGACCAAGAACAACTGTTGGAAGTTGGGGGTATTTCGCCTGCACGGATTGAAAAAACAAAACAAGAAATTGTGTTGGCTGAAAAGGATTTGGAAACACTGACCGAGAAAAATATAATTAGGCTGAAGCAGTTGGCCGCTGACGAAAAAGGTTTGATGTTACAGATTAAAGTCCAGGAAAAGACTTTAAAAGAAAAACTGGAATTATTAACGAAATGTGATATTAAGGCTCCATCGGCTGGAATTATTTTAGCTGTTGCAGGTAACGAAGGCGTTCGTGTTGATATGGATAAAATGTTGGTACGTATGTCTGATTTAACTTCCTTTAAAGTTATCGGGTCAATCGATGAAAAATTTGCAAAGCAATTAAAAACTGGTAACCGTGTATTTGTAAAAATCGACCAGGAAAATCTACGAGGTCGTGTTGGAAACATCACACCAATGGTTGAAAACGAAAAGGTGCAATTTAATATCCACTTAAAGGAGAAAAGCCACCCAAAATTAATTGCCAACCAAAATGTTGAGGTTGACATTGTTAATAGTAATAAAACCGATGTTGTTCGAATAAAAAAGCCTGAGAAGTTTGATGGGACGATACGTTTAAAGGTTTTTGTAGTAAAAGGTACCGAAGCCGTTAAAACGGAAATTCTTTTGGGTGCAATTGGTAACGATTATTGCGAAGTTCTATCAGGCGTGAGCGAAGGCGATGAAGTTATTATTGATGAAATTAATTCAAGAGGATTAGATAGAATTGAAATTCAGAAGTAGAGTGCGATGAGGCGATTAGTTATTTTTATTTGTTTGTTAATAGTAGGGGTGGGAGCGAAAGCTCAGGATGAGGCATTGGTTAAATATGTGCTAACGCTTGATGATGTAATTGATATGGCCGTCACACAATCGTCGGCTATAAAATATTCGCAAAACAGGAATGTAAATTATTTTTGGCGCTACCGTAATTATAAAACCCGTTTTCGCCCGCAACTAAAGTTGAATGGCGATTTACCCAACTACCGTCATACAACAAGTCCAATTACGCAGCCCGATGGAAGTATTGAGTTTAAACAAGTTTCGAACTTGTCGGCATCGGCGGTTGT
>JAUVDE010000180.1 GCA_030595485.1 Draconibacterium sp. | reverse complement strand
AAGCGGTTTTTGGTATTCCCTGTTACCCCGATGTAAAAAGCTGCCCGAAAACTCCGGATCTTGCAGTTATTATGACTGCTGCAAAGTGGGTTCCTCAATTGGTAAAAGATTGTGGAGAAGCTGGAATTCATGGTATAATTATTATGTCGGCCGGTTTTAAAGAATCGGGGGAGGAAGGTAAAAAACTGGAAGTGCAGGTAAAAGCTGAAAAATCCAAGTTTCCTGACATGCGGATTATTGGGCCAAACTGCCTTGGTATTTTGGTGCCAGGATTAAATATGAATGTAAGTTTTGCCGACGGAATGCCGAAAAAAGGTCATGTTGCATTTATTTCACAGTCGGGTGCACTTTGTACTTCTGTTTTAGACTGGGCTTACGACTCTAATATTGGCTTCTCTCACTTCGTTTCAATTGGTAACTCAATGGACGTAAGTTTTGGCGATTTAATTGATTATTTCGGACAAGATCCGAATACAAAATCAATTGTATTGTATGTTGAATCGATTGCCGATGCACGTACTTTTATGTCGGCCGCCAGAGCTTTCTCACGCGAAAAACCTATTATCGTATATAAATCTGGTCGTTTCCCCGAATCGGCAGCAGCAGCAGCTTCTCACACCGGGGCAATGGCTTCCGAAGATTCCATTTACGATGCTGTTTTCCGCAGGGCAGGTTTAGCCCGGGTATTCGATTTTGGTAATATTTTCGAATTTACTGATTTGGTTGGTCGCAAACGAATTCCAAAAGGGAACCGTTTGGCAATTGTTACAAATGCCGGTGGACCAGGTGTAATGGCAACTGATTCACTTATTTCCTTGGGGGGTAAGTTGGTTCAACTTTCCGACGACACCATGCAAAAATTAAACGATTACCTTCCGCCTTTCTGGTCGCACGGCAACCCTGTTGATGTACTTGGAGATGCTACACCGGAGCGTTTTGCAAAATCAACCGAAATAGTTTTGCAAGATGAAAATGTTGATGCAGTACTTGTTTTGCTCACTCCACAGGCCATGACCGATCCAACGGCAACAGCAAAAGCAATTGCTGAAATGTCGGTAAAAACAACAAAATCGATTATTGCCGGTTGGCTCGGAGGAGCAGGCATGAGAGAAGGTATTCAGATATTTAACAAGGCAGGAATCTCCAGTTTTGCTGCACCAGAGCAAGCAATCAGAGCTTTTATGACACTCTCTGATTATTCAAATAATTTAAAAAACTTGTATGAAACACCACGCGAAGTACCTGTTTCATTCCAATACGACCGGAATGAGCTTCGTTCGAAATACCTAAAAGACGTATTTCCAAAAGCAAAAATATTAAATGAAGACGATTCCAAAATGTTGGTCAACGATTATGGAATTGACACCACTCACCCTACTCCGGCAGCTACCGAAGACGAAGCTGTAAAAATAGCCGAAGAAAAGGGATATCCGGTTGTTCTAAAAATCTACTCGCCCGATATTACGCACAAATCGGATGTTGGAGGTGTTGCCTTGAATATTGATAACGAGGAAATGGTGCGCGCGACTTTCCGCAATATGATTAAAACCGCTTCAGAAAGAATGCCTGATGCGCGAATTGATGGTGTTACAGTACAAAAAATGGTTGACACAAAAGATGGTATTGAATTGATTGTTGGAACAAAAAAAGATCCGATTTTTGGTACAGTAATGCTTGTGGGCATGGGCGGAACAACAGCCGAATTATTTAAAGACAAACGTTTGGAATTCCCTCCGTTAAACGAACAACTTGCCCGCCAAATGCTGGAATCGTTGCAGATATATCCATTGTTAGAAGGATGGCGTGGCGATTCTCCAAAAAATATTGACAAGCTAATAGAAGTACTTATCAGAATGTCGTATTTGGCTGCTGATTATCCTGAAATTGAAGAGCTCGATATTAATCCATTAATAGTTACGCCTGACGATGTAATTGCACTCGATGCGCGCATTGTGGTTGACGAAGAAATTTTAGAAACTCCGGTTAAAGAATATTCTCATTTGGTCTTGCGTCCATACCCCGAAAGTTTAATTTCGCAGGCAACATTAAAAGATGGAACTCCAGTTACCTTGCGTCCCATAAAACCGGAAGATGAGCCAATGTGGCTCGAGTTATTGGGCAGCTGTTCAAAAGACGCCATATACCACCGTTTCCGTTACGACTTTTATTTCGATTCGCATGAAGTTGCTTCGCAGTTCTGTTTTATCGACTACGACCGCGAAATTGCCATTGTTGCCGAGCATGAAAAAGAAGATGGCACCAAACAGTTAATTGGTGTTGGTCGTTTAATTGCTGACCCCGATGTAGAAATAATGGAATACGCCATTTTAATTACCGATAAGTGGCAGAAAAAAGAGTTGGGCTATACGCTGACAAATTATTGTCTTAATATTGCTAAATCGCGAGGAATTGCCAAACTGGCGGCAGAAACCACCCGCGATAATAAACCAATGATTTCGGTATTTCGTAAATTGAATTTCAAAATCAGGTTTAATGAAGACACTACAGTTTCGGTAACCAAGGTATTAGAAGCAGAAGAATAAAAACGGATATTATAATTTCTTGTTATCTCCCGGTAAGTTAGTATTTTACCGGGAGTTTTTAATCTATGAATTCGACAACACTTACCAAAAGCGATATTGACAAGCTTTGGCAGGCTGCCTACCTTATCCGAAAGGCAAAATACGCGGTAGCTTTTACCGGTGCCGGTATATCTGTTGAAAGTGGAATCCCACCTTTCCGCGGCGAAAATGGACTTTGGAATACTACCGACCCCATTTTTCTCGAAATTGAATTCTTTCGAAAAAAACCTTTACAGTCATGGATTAAAATAAAAGAGATTTTTTACGACCGTTTAGGCGATTCCAAGCCAAATCTTGCCCACAGTATGTTGGCTAAAATGGAAGAACGCAGCTTTATAGAAACTGTAATAACACAAAACATCGACCATTTGCACCAAAAAGCCGGAAGTAAATATGTTTACGAATTGCACGGAACATATAAACAATTAATTTGCACCGAATGTAGTTCGGAATACGACATTAGTTTTGCAAACCTGGATTACCTTCCGCCAACCTGTTTTGTGTGTAAAGGCATTTTAAAACCCGATATGGTTTTTTTTAACGAACCAATTCCGGCATTTGCAAAAAAGCGATCGTTTGATGAAGCGTCGAAATGCGATGTAATGCTAATTATTGGAACCAATGCTGAAGTTCTACCCGCTGCTCGAATCCCCGAAGTTGCCAAAGAAAACGGTGCAAAAATCATCGAAATAAATATTAAACCTTCCCATTTCACCAACACAGTTACCGATGTTTTTCTAGAGATGAAAGCCACCGAGGCGATGAAAGAAATTGGGAGATTATTGTATTTATAAGTCCAAATCCCCAGATCATTTTCACAAAAGATTATATTTGCGTTTACGCAAAACTCGTAACAAAATGAGGAAAAACTTCTTACTTATATTTCTAATATCAACTATTGTTCTTTCATGCGCTACCGGAATGAAAGCTTTGCAAAAAGGAAATTACTATAGTGCTATTACAAAGGCAATTGAACGTTTAAAATCGGATCCAAGCAATACAAAAGCACAGCAAGTTTTAAAAGATGGCTACCCTTTGGCTTTGCAGTGGTCGCAAGAAGAGATAGACTTGGCTCTCACCTCTAATCAGCCATTTAAATGGGAACGCACCATAGATATTATGCACCAACTTAACCATTTGTCTGAAATTATTAGAAGTACCCCAGTTGCCCGAAAAATTATAGTGCAGCCAAAGTCATATACTTCGGAGTTGAATATGGCATATGAAAAAGCAGCGGAAGAACGATACGAAACCGGCTTATTCTTTTTGGGAAAAGATACACGCGAAGATGCCCGAGTTGCCTATAGTCATTTTGAACAAGTAGAAAAATATATTTCCAATTACGAAGAGGTAAGTAAGAATTTACTTGTTGCAAAACAACTGGCTACCATACATGTGGTTGTTGAAGCAGCAACTGTTCGTACCCGAACTTATAAATTGAGCTCTGAATTCTTTTACAATCAGGTTTTTGAATATTTAAACAATCAGTTTCCACCTCAGGGTTTTGTTAATTTTTTATCGCCAAAACAAGCCGAAGATTTTCAAGTAAAACAGCCCGACTATATTGTACAAATGGAATTCTATGATTTTTCAATAGGGAATTTAATCAGGCACGAAAAAGAAGAATCGCTGGTTACAACTGAAAAGGTGGCAATTAATGACTCAACAGAAGTTACAAAAACTTACGAGGCAAAACTAAAAACATTTACCGATGAAGTTATTTCCAACGGAAGATTAAACTATAAAATAACTGATTTCCAGAACGATAAATTAATGCGCGACAAACTTGTTCCCGGCTCTTTTTCGTGGCTTAATAAATATGCAATTTATGTGGGCGACAAAAAAGCATTAAACGAACAACAATACCATTTAACCCTAAATACAGCACTTCCACTTCCTCCAAAACAGGAATTATTTATCGAATTCACACGGCCAATTTACGACCAGCTAAGTATGGAGCTTAATAGTTTTTTTAGGAGATATAGATAATGGAAACAACACAAGTATTAATTTCGAACTACAATTTAGCCCAACCCAAAATAGAAAGACTCGTTGGCTACGATATTGTTAATTACAAAGTCGAAAATCATTCCGAAAGATATATTCTAAAAACCTACCCAGACATTATTGAGGAAGTAGATTTTGCTGAAGCAGAAAACGATGTGCTTGTTCATCTTCAAAAAAAGAAAAATACTCATTTTCCTGTACCTGTTCCAAATTCAAACAATCAGTTACTTACTCCTTTTCAAGAAAGCAAAACCAATAAAACAGCCCGGCTTTTAACTTATTTAGAAGGTACATTTTTAGGTGATGCCAAACATACCACTGAACTTTTCCAATCGTTTGGAAAGTTTTTAGGGGAATTGGATTGTCAACTTCAAGATTTTCGAAATTACGTAGTTGAAGCGCGCCAATTAAAATGGGATTTGCAGCATTTTTTATTGAATGAAGAATACTTGAAAAACATTTTAAATCCTTCGGACAGAAAAATTGCAGCCTACTTTTTTCAGCAATACAAAGCTTATGTACTCCCCGTTTTGCCAACACTACGCAAACAAACCATTCACGGCGATGCAAATGAATGGAATACACTAACACAAAATAATCAAATTTCAGGACTCATTGATTTTGGAGATATTTGTTACTCGCAACTCATTAACGAATTAGCAATTGCATTGGCTTACGCATTAATGGCAAAGGAAAATCCGATTGAATGGGCAGTTCCAATCATTTTGGAATATCATAAAACATTTCCGCTTGAAGAAAAAGAACTGGACATTTTGTATTGGCTGATTGCAGCCAGACTGTGTACCAGCGTTTGCAATTCGGCTTACGAAAGAATTCGACGCCCCGAAAATACTTACATTCAAATTAGTGAAAAACCAGCATGGGATTTATTAAAAAAGTGGGTGGAAATAAATCCCGTTCATGCTAGGAACGAATTCAGAAAGGCATGTGGTTTTGAGATTCCAAAGGAAAAAACGGTTGATGAAGTTAATTCGGAACGTTTTGAATCGGTGAGTTCCATATTTTCGATTAGCTACGCAACCCCCATATACATGGAAAGTGCAGCTTTCCAATATATGTTCGATAAATATGGGAATCGCTATTTAGATGCTTACAACAACATTCCGCATGTTGGGCACTCGCACCCACGCGTTGTGGAGGCCGGGCAAAAACAAATGGCAAGACTGAATACGAATACCCGCTATTTATACGACCAGTTAAATGAATATTCGACTAACTTATTAAAGTACTTTCCCTTACCTCTCAACAAGGTTTTCTTAGTGAATTCGGGCAGTGCAGCCAGCGATTTAGCTATCCGTCTGGCTCGTAATTTCACGGGCAAAAACCGGGTTGCAGCCTTTGAACATGGCTACCACGGAAACATGCAATCGATAATAGAAATCAGTCATTATAAGTTTGCTGGCAAAGGCGGCTTAGGTGCATCTAAAAATGTATTGTGTTTGCCTATTCCGGGAACTTACCGTGGGAAATTTGACAGAGAAAATGCCGGAGTTTCTTATGCAAATGAAGCCGTTCAGCAAATAAATAATTCGGAAGAAAAAATTGCAGCATTTATTGCTGAACCTATTGTAGGTTGCGGCGGACAAGTTCCTTTGGCAGAAGGTTATTTGCAAGAGGTTTATGCTGCGGTTCGAAATCAGGGTGGTGTTTGCATTTCAGACGAAGTGCAAACTGGTTTTGGACGATTGGGTGATGTTTTTTGGGGATTTGAACAGCACAAAGTTGTGCCCGATATTGTAATATTGGGGAAACCAATGGGCAACGGCCACCCGATAGGAGCAGTAATTACTACCGAAGAAATTGCCGATTCCTTTAACAACGGAATGGAATTTTTCAGTTCATTTGGTGGTAATCCGGTTTCGTGTGCCATTGGGCAAGCGGTTTTAGATGTTATCGAAGAGGAACAATTGCAGCAAAACGCAAAAATGGTTGGCGATTATTACATTCAGCAACTAAGCCAACTTCAGCAAAAATACAAATGTATTGGCGATGTGCGTGGCTCGGGTTTATTTATCGGTTTTGAATTTGTAAAAAACCGACTGACATTAGAGCCGGACACCAAACTGGCAAACCTCGTTAAAAACAAAATGCGCGACAATAACATACTCATCAGCACCGACGGCCCTTTCAACAATGTAATTAAATCGAAACCACCACTTTGTTTTTCGAAGGAGAATGTGGATGAAGTGGTAGCGGCAGTTGATTCAATAATAAATTGATTTAATACTTTACAAAAAAAGTTGTATCAAACATTACTTTCAATAAATCAGACGTATACACAATTGAGTAGAACAATTCCAAGTCTCGAATAATTATTAC
>JAUVDE010000083.1 GCA_030595485.1 Draconibacterium sp. | reverse complement strand
AATAATCCAGGTGAATCCACTAATTGGATAAGCATCCGGGTCGTCAGAGTTGGTCAACATAATTCGTGTATCGGCAGGTATTTCAGCCTTTGCAGCTGCACTAAGCGATTCAATTGAAGGCTCGATATAATTACCTGAGCTATTTTGAACTTTAGCTGTCTGTATTTTTTGAGCAAAAGCATATTCCGAACCGACGTATCCAATTGCTCCTTCGGTTTGTTTAATGGTTCCGGCAACACCAGGATTTCCTTTTGCTCCCATTCCAACAGGCCATAGTAAGGATTTTCCTGCACCAATTTTATCGGCCCACTTCGAGCTAATTTTACTCATGTAATCGCTAAAAATAAAAGTAGTTCCACTACCGTCCGAACGGTGAATAAAAGTGATTTCTTTACTTGGAAGCGCAACACCTGAATTGTTTGCTTTAATTGCAGGGTCGTTCCAATTGGTAATTTCGCCCATAAATATTTTCTCCAAAAGCTTGTTCGATAATTTAAGATCCTCAACACCCGGAAGGTTATAAGCAATTACAACAGCACCTAAAACGGTTGGAATATGAACTACCTCAGATGGCATTGCAGCTAATTTTTCGTCATTCAAATACGCATCGCTTGCACCAAAGTCAACCACTTTGTCGCTTAGGCTGCGGATACCACCACCCGAGCCAATTCCACCATAAGTTAAAAGTGTTCCGGTTTCGCTTGTGTAAGCTTTAAAAACCATATTATAGTACGGCATTGGGAAAGTTGCTCCCGCTGCTGTTAATGTCACTTTTTTAGTACTTGCCGATTTCTCGCCACCTTCTTTATTGGACGAGTTTGAACAAGCTCCTAAAAAGAAAACTGCTAAAATTATTACTGCTAATTGTTTCATTTTCTAATTCCTTTAATTTTGTGTTTTTGTTTTCTGAATATTGTGTTAGAATTTTACTTCACAGTTTAAAAACAAGTCTACTCTATTCGATCTGCCAGCCTCGGCATAAGACCAGTTTCTAATGTTTGGTGTAAGTTTTACTCCTTTAATGGGGGCAAATTCCAAACCTGCCATAATTAAGTCCCCATCTCTTCCAACTTGCCATGGTTGGTCTTCGCCATCTAAGGTCGACGAGTCTATAGAATCGTATCGGGCAAATACTTTAATCTTATTTGAAGCTTTGTAAGTGGCATAAAAAGACATACCGTAAATATCTTGTCCTTCACGCATTCTAAAGTCTTTCTGATAATTATACTCACCTGCAACAGTAAGTTTCTCTCCGGTGTAAGCTAAAAATCCAGCTAGCGATTGTTGTTTAACTTCATCGCCCATCACGTCCAAATAGATTCTGGCAGTAATGTCTTTAATCGGATTAACTGTAATTCCTAATGCCGGACGCAAAACAGAGTCGGCTTCAAGTTTCTGATAACCTTCGCCGTTATACACTGCAAAATCGGCACTAATAAAATCGGCAAATTTATAGGTCAGTACAAAACCTAAATCGGCGCTGGAACTATAACGATAAGCATCCTGATGTGATTTTAACATATATCGGTAGCCCCAAATTTTCTCGGAAACTTTAAATTGTGTGGTAGATACCATACCAAAAGAGGCTGAGAATTTATTCTTTTTATACCTGAAATATGCATTTTTCAAGAAGGCAGAAAACTCATATCTCCCACCATCATCGGGGTTTCCTACATCTAAAACAGCCTTTGCATACCAGTTGGAACTAAAGTTGTACTCGTAACCTAAGTATGCCCTTCTAATTTGAAAACGGCCCCACGTATCACCGTCTTCCGCTGTGTAGCGGAAGTTTGAAAAGATTAAGGCAAGTGGTTTCCCGTTTGGTTTAAATTCTTCAGTCGACTCTTGACTAAAACCCATTGTTATGATTCCTTGAACCAACAACAATAGCATGAACAATTTTTTCATTTAACTTAATATTGAATTTTTGTTTCTTTACAGCAGCAAAAATGGAGAATTGCTGTTACACGAAAATTACAAAATTGTTACAAAACGATTAAATAATTTATCGGTAAATTCCATAAAGCCCTAAAAAAAAGGAATGTGTAATTTATTGCTATTTGAATAACTCCAAAAATCTATAGAAATTAGCTATTGTTAATTCCTTTTCTGATTTTTGAAATACAATAGACAAAGGTGCAATTGCAAAAAATGAAAAAATTCCTACCATTTATCCTTGTTGTCATTTGCACTTTTGAAGCAAATTCCCAAAATGCTGTATCTGATTCTATTACTAAAAGGTTTAATTATCATGGTGGTAAAGGCTTTGAATTTCGCGACCATAGTGGCAACTATTTAATGCAAATTATATGGCGTGTGCAATTTAGAATGGCCTATCCATCCGATGAAGATTTTATTGTTCCCAATGAACCCGAGAAAACCATGTACTTGGGTATTAACCGTGCTCGAATGAAAGTTGGTGGCCATGCTTTCAATCCAAATTTAAAATATTATCTAGAGTACGAATTGTCTCAATCAAAGCTTTTGGATTTTAGAATAATGTTTGCGAAATCACCTGCATTCAACATAAAAGTGGGGCAATGGAAAACCCAGTACAACAGGGAAAGAGTAATATCGTCGGGTAAACAACAAACGGCAGAACGGTCGATATTAACCCGTGTTTTTACCCTCGACAGGCAGCAAGGAGTATCGGTTTATGGGAACATTGCCGGAAATAATAGTGCCAACTTTAATTATTGGTTGTCGACATTTATGGGAAATGGAAGAGGAGCAGGTACAACATCCGACCCTCATTTAATGTACATGACACGCTTGCAGTGGAACCCCAACGGAAAAGTGCTGGCTTTTTCCAGTTCCGATATCGAATATCATAAAAAATTGAGAATGTTATTTGCGGTTGCAGCCGTAACAAACAGGAGCGAATATACCCGATTTTCAACTTCGGGAGGTGGACAGTTGGAGGGTTTTGAGGAAGGTGCACCAGGGCAATACCGCATTAATCAGTTTATGCTGGAAAGTGCTGGAAAATACAAGGGTTTTAGTTGGCAGCAGGAATTACATTTTAAAAAGGTTGATGATAAAGTGAACTTGCAGGAAACAAAAATGTGGGGAAACCTGTTACAGGCGGGTTACTTTCCATCTCAAATTTGGAAAAAATTTCCGAAACAGCTCGAAATATTTGCCCGACAAGCCTTTTATTTCCCAGACTATGGAAATAATAACAACACTAAAAAGGAGATTACTTTTGGTGGAAACTGGTTTAACTCAGGACATCGATTTAAAATTACCGGCGAAACTTCTTATCTGAGCTCAAATTATACTTCCGCAGAAATCTACTACGGATGGAGATACCGTCTACAACTTGATATTTCATTATAATACAATTCTCACATAGCTTGAATAAAAAAGACCGGACATATTGCCCGGCCTTGAAATATCGATTTATAAAATCTATTTCGGATGTCGTGTATAAGTAATAAAGTCGCGCTGCGATTTTACCAAATTAACTGTATGCAACAGCAAGTGTTCCATTTCTGAAATTATTTTAAAGAATAACTGAGAATTTCGCGTATTCACTTCTTTACGTTTAATCCGCTTAATCTGATTTTTCTCAAGTCGATGTAATTCTTCCAAAATATTATCGCGCTCTGCAATTAAAGTATCCAACTCATCAAAATTCTCCTCTCTAACCGCATGTAACACATAGTTATGGAAAGTATCGCTTCGCGAAATTAATTCTTTTAACTCCAGACCTTGCTCTTCAACAAATGGTTTATGGTTGTTTTCAACATGTACCACCATTGGCTCTAGCATAAAATGAACAGCATGTGCCATTTCGCGTTTGTGCTCCATCATTTGCACATAATAGTGGCTGGTATCCAGCGTACCATCCGTAAGTTTGGTAAGTGTTGAGTATACTTTATCCCTGTTCCTTTTTGCCTTTTTCGAGAATGCTCTAGAGTCTTCCTGAACCTTTAAAAGCCCAATACGGTCTTCACTCAAGAAATTTTCAATACCCATTAAAACAATCTGATTTGTAGAAACGACAGCTTTAATCATCTGTTTCGAACTCTTCTCTATAATTTGCTCAAAGGCATCTTCATCTACTATTTCTTCATCCTCATCTTCAATCGCTTTACGTTTTTTATGCAGAGCATGTGTTCTAATCACCATAAACAAGGCAACTGCAACAAATACAAAAATCATAAACTTACCACTTAAGGAAATTACCAAGGCTACCAATCCAGCAACCGAGAAAGCAATTAAAGCAGTAAGGAACCATCCTCCAATTACAGCAAACACTCCCGAAATACGATAAACAGCACTTTCGCGATCCCATGCCCTATCGGACAAGGAAGTACCCATTGCCACCATAAACGTTACATAAGTTGTTGAAAGAGGTAATTTTAATGAAGTACCAATAGCAATTAATATACTGGCAACTACCAGATTTACCGAAGCACGAATTTTATCGAAAGCCGGAGCATCAGGATCGTCCATGTCGACATATGAGTGTGCTGCAAATCTATTCTGAATACCATTGCTCAAAGCATTGGGCATAATTCGCACCAACTTCTTATTAAAATTAGTAGCTCCACGAACCATTACTCTTGCTCCAAACGACGAACCAAAACGCTCTTCGCCTGCATTCTGACGCGAAAGATCGAGCGATGTTGCAATAACTGCTTTTGCCTTTTTCGACATAATCAGCGTAATAATCATTACTAAACCGGCAATTAAAAGCATATAGATATTTGTGGGCACTTCTTTGGCAAGCATTGCCATAGAAAAACTATCAGGATTAGTGGCACCATCAGCTACCCAAGCCTGAAATGAATTGAATCCTGCCAGTGGTACACCAATAAAGTTTACAAGGTCGTTTCCGGCAAAAGCCATTGCTAAAGCAAAAGTTCCGGCCAATACAACCACTTTTAAAATTTTAATTTTAAATACCCACTGAAGTAGCTGAATTAAAGCCACCCAGAAAAGCAAACTATAAATTAATACAAGACCTGAATTAGCCTTAAACCATTCTTGAATTGTTTCTCCACTACCCATTTCAAATTCAGCAAACGACGAACCTTTCATCCCTTTAATCAGAATAAAATAGGTAATGGCCGTAATTGCCAAACCGCCATATATCGACCCAAAATATTTCATGTTGCGGCGATACTTGAATGTGAAAATAAAACGCGCGATATACTGTACAATCGCCCCTACCGAGAAGGCGACAAACACCGATAGCAGTATTCCGAAGATAATGGCCAGCGCTTTACTCGAATTAATATATTGCGACAATTCCATTATAACTGAACCACCTGTAGCTTTAATTTTTACTATAGAAACAGCAACAGCTGCACCTAGTAACTCAAAAACAATTGAAACCGTTGTAGAAGTTGGCATTCCGAAGGTATTAAACATGTCGAGCAGAATTACGTCGGTAATCATTACTGCCATAAAAATGATCATGATTTCGGAAAACATAAACATGTCGGGATGGAAGATTCCTTTTCGGGCAACTTCCATCATACCACTCGAAAATGTGGCTCCAATAAGAACACCTAAACTGGCCATTAAAAATATAACCCATTTAGGAGCTGCCTTAGAACCAATTGCTGAATTCAAAAAATTTACTGCGTCGTTACTCACACCAACAATCAAGTCGGAGATAGCGAGTGCGAACAAAACAACCACTAAGATCAAGTAAAAATTTTCCATTTATTTTTAAGTTTAATTCCGAGCGTCAAATATATGCTAAGTAAGAAGTTTTATACTATTGTAATATTACGAAAATATTAATTAACCGTAAAATTACTGTTAATCAATAAGTAGCATGAATTACACACTTTTACACTACTTATTTTACCATTCAATTAAGTTTAAGATGAGAGATGCTTATTCAAGTCTTTTAAGCTGTTCGAACTTGTATCTTCGACCAACAGAATATTTATACCAATATGAAAACATATACTTCTAAGTTTTTGTCCATCGTAGTTTCAACTACACTTTCCATTCTGGCACTATCAATCGCATTAATAGCACACTATTTAAGCGAACACATTATAGTTATTATTATTTCAACTTTGCTCTTTTTTACTGCAACCTATTTTTCAGTTCTATTTATCATTCAGAAATACATTATTGACCGTCTAAAACCGATTTACAACACCATTCGCGATCTTCCATTAAGTGGAAAAAAACTAGAAGAAAAACAGCTTGATTCGCATAGTCTAATACGAAATGTGAAATCTGAAGTTGAAGAGTGGGCCAAAAGTCAATTAAAAGAAATTGAACGTTTGAAAGAGTTGGAGAAGTACCGAAAAGACTTTGTAGGTAATGTTTCGCACGAACTTAAAACACCTATTTTTAATATCCAGGGTTATGTACTTACACTTTTAGAAGGTGGACTAGATGACCCTAAAATTAACAAGTTGTACTTAAAGCGTACCGAAAAAAGTATCGACCGAATGGTTTCAATTGTTGAAGACCTCGAATCAATTACAAAATTAGAATCAGGTGAATTAAAACTAAATATGGTAACACTTAACATTGTTAAAATTATTGAGGAAGTTATTGAAATGGAGTCGTATCAAGCCTCGGAAAGGAAAATTAGTGTGCAGATTGTAAATAAACCTGAGAAGCCAATTATTGTAAAAGCTGACCGCAAAAGAATACTGGAGGTTGTTACCAATTTAATTATTAACGCAATTAAGTACGGTAAGAAAAAGGGCCATGTAAATATTCTTTTTCACGACTTGGAAGACAATATTATTGTTGAAGTGGCTGACAATGGAATTGGAATGGACAAAAAAGATTTGCCGCGTATTTTCGAGCGTTTTTTCCGTGTCGACAAATCACGATCGCGCGAACAAGGCGGCACCGGACTTGGTCTTTCAATTGTAAAACACATTATTGAAGCACATAACCAATCGATTAATGTACGTAGCGTTGTCGACCAAGGAACCACCTTCAACTTTACACTTGAAAAAGCTAAATAAAAGGCTAACTTTGTCTTTATTATAAGTTTAAACGAAAGTTAATCGTTGTTTAATAAGCAGTTGTTAACTTTGCCACAATATAATAACTGTTATGGAAGAAACTCAATTTAAAGTTCTTTTGGTTGATGACGAATTAGATATCCTTGAATTTCTAAGCTACAACCTCGAAAAAGCCGGATACATAGTTTATACTGCTAAAAATGGTGTGGAGGCGCTAAAAATAGCTGAAAAAGAAGAACCGCATTTAGTTATTTTAGATGTGATGATGCCTGAGATGGATGGTATTGCAGCTTGCGAAGAACTTCGGAAAATTCCATCGTTAAGTACAACGGTTATTGCATTTTTAACTGCACGTGGTGAAGATTATTCGCAAATTGCAGGTTTCGAAGCCGGTGCCGACGATTACATTACCAAACCAATTCGTCCGAAAGTACTGGTAAGCCGAGTAAAAGCGCTGCTTAAACGCACTGGTGAAGCAACACAACCTGTTGAAGTGGTTGATACCAATATCATATCTATAGGCGACCTAGTAATTGATAAAGAACGTTACCTAATTCGAATTGCTGATGTCGAAATGGTTTTGCCTCGTAAAGAATTTGAATTGCTTTCGTTGTTGGTATCCAAACCCGGTAAAGTATTTACTCGCGAGGAAATTTATTCCTCGGTTTGGGGCGAAAATGTAGTGGTGGGCGACCGTACCATCGATGTGCATATTCGTAAACTACGCGAAAAAATTGGCAACGACCACATTAAAACCTTAAAAGGTATTGGCTACAAGTTTGTTGATTAAAAAAAGAATTATCTAATTATATTAAGGGGCTGAATGCCCCTTTTTTATTGCTGAATAATTCCTCTCGCAAAGCCGCAGAGCATTAAATTAAAGTATAATTTACGCAGAAATTAATTTGTCAAAATATAAATTGCACTTCTTTGATGTTTAACGATAAATCATTTTTTCTTCGCGTCTTGGCGACTTTGTGTGAGATTTCATGAAGAATGTAGGTTAGACAAAGTAAATCACTAAATAAAGCACAATAAACCCTAAACCATATCCGGCCAAAAGTTGCCAAATGTCGTGCTTCTTTAGTATTAAACGGGCGGTTCCAAGCAAACCCGAAATCAACACGGCAATTAGTATTGAATAAATAGGATTAACTCCGCTTCGGAACGAAAGCGCCAATAAGGTACCTGCTAAGCCACCAAGCGAGGCCATGTGTAGACTAATTTTCCAACGGAAAGAAATAACCAACAAAACGATTATTACTAAAACCGTTGCCACCATAAATAATTTAAAATCGGGAACTGCGCGTACTTTACTTAGCAACAAATATCCCAGATAATAGAACATTGAGCTTGATAAAAGTGGTAAAATGCGGTCGCGGCTTTTGGTCATCGAAATATCGAACTTCGGATTAAGCGCCATAATGGCCACCGAAAGCATTGGTAAAATACACGTGGTGAAAAATACCACCAACATTACAAATCGTTTGGCTTCCCACGATAATGCTGTAAAATAGAATCCGGAATTCATTAATAATACCAAACCGAGCGTTGGAATTAAAACCGGATGAAACAAAATGGATATAACTTTGGCTATTTTTTCCGACATGCTACAATTCTTTTCGCAATCGAGCCACCGGAATTCCGAGCTGTTCGCGGTATTTTGCTACAGTTCGGCGGGCAATATTGTACGATTTTACCTTTAATATCTGAGCCAGTTTTTCGTCGGTTAAAGGCTTCCTTTTATCCTCATTTTCAATACAACCCTGCAAAATCTTTTTAATCTCACGTGTTGAAACTTCTTCCCCATCGTCTTTTTGCAAACCTTCGGAAAAGAAATATTTTAAAGGATAAATTCCAAAATGTGTTTGAATGTACTTACTATTCGAAACTCTCGAAATAGTAGAAATATCGAGATTTGTACGTTCGGCAATATCTTTCAAAATCATCGGTCTCAGCTTGGTTTCATCACCATCTTCAAAATACTCTTTCTGAAAACTAATAATCTCGGACATGGAAAGTAACAAGGTGGTTTGGCGCTGTTGAATAGCGTCGATAAACCATTTTGCCGAGTCCATTTTCTGTTTAACAAACATCATCGCCTCCTTATCATTCTTCTTGTTCTTTTGGCTTTCGCTCAAGTTCCGAAGCATGTCCTGATAAGCATCGTTAATGATAAGATTGGGTACGTTACGCTGATTCAATGATAAATTTAAATCGCCATCGATATTATCTAACAAAAAATCGGGAACAATGTGCTGATTCGATTTATTCATTGGGTTACTATACGAACTTCCCGGTTTCGGATTTAGTTTTAAAACCTGCTCAATCCCTTTTTTTAATTTCTCGTCGGTAAGTTCCAGCTTCCCGCTAATTTTATCGTAGTGCTTTTTTGTAAATTCAGTAAAAAAATCTTTTACAATTACTTTGGCCAGGTCGTATTCTTCTCCTTCTTTTCGGCGCAGTTGCAGCATCAAACATTCACGTAAATTACGTGCTGCAATTCCCGCAGGGTCAAATTGCTGAATCGATAAAAGAATTTGTTCCAGCTTTTTTTCAGGAATATCGAGATTCATGTTAAAAGCCAAATCGTCGGAAATAGCCATTAAATCACGTCGCAGATAACCATCGTCGTCAATATTCCCAATAATATATTCAGCAAGTTGTTGTTCCTCATCCGAAAGGTTAGCCAATCCTAACTGCTCGTATAAAAATTCGTGAAACGTTATTCCTGCCGAAAATGGGATATCGATGTATTTATCGTCTTTGGAGTAATTATTGGTGTTTAACTTGTAGGTAGGAATTTCATCATCCTCATAATAATCATCCACCGAAAACTCTTCATTATCAGCATCGCGATTCTCATCGGTTTCGGAACTTGCTGCGTCGTCAGTTTGCAGTGGATTATCCGATTCCATCTCAAGAACTGGATTCTCTTCCAGCTCCTTTTTAATCCGCTGTTCGAGTTGCATAGTTGGGATTTCCAAAAGCTTAATCACCTGTATTTGTTGAGGCGACAACTTTTGGAGCAGCTTCTGTTGTAATGTTAGTCTTTGCTCCATATCCCAATTGTTAACTCCGCTAATTTACTATTTTTTTCGGAGCGAAGTTCTAATACCAAATGCGTGTTAAAATGATTGATCGATAAATTGAATTATTTTTTTCTTATTCGAAGCGAAAAATCTTTTCATAGCCTCAGTTACGAAACCATTTTTCAATGAGAAAGAAGGGAAAAAGAAACAATTTTTATCGCTC
>JAUVDE010000016.1 GCA_030595485.1 Draconibacterium sp. | reverse complement strand
CCCAGATGGCGAAAACTTATCGATGCGTTTAGCCAAAGAAATGGTTGAGTTCATAAAAAATAATAAAGACACGGCCTTTTTTGCCTATCTCTCATTTTACGCCGTTCACGGTCCTATTCAAACAACAAAAGAAAAATGGGCAAAATACCGCGATAAAGCTGAGATTTTGGGCATTGCCGAAACAGGTTTTGAAATGGGGCATTTCTTGCCTATTCGTCAAACGCAGGATAACCCAATTTATGCAGGATTAGTTGAGGCAATGGACGATGCAGTTGGCGTTGTTTTAAATGCTTTGGAAGAAATGGGATTAGATGACAATACCATCATCTGTTTTACCGGAGATAATGGCGGTGTGGCTGCCGGCGATGCATTTGCAACTTCGAACCTGCCACTGCGTGCCGGAAAAGGCTACCAGTTTGAAGGCGGTATTCGCGAACCCTATTTTATTAAAGTTCCTGGCATGGGTAACGGACAAAAGTGTAGTGCTCCGGTTACCGGAACCGATTTTTACCCTACAATTTTAGAGCTTTGTGGAGCTCAACTAAAACCCGAAGAGCACAACGACGGTGTTAGCTTAGTTCCGCTTTTAAAAGGAGAAACATTGACACAGCGACCATTAATTTGGCACTACCCTCATTACGGAAACCAAGGAGGTGAACCTTCATCGGTAATTCGCGAAGGAGACTGGAAACTAATTCATTACTACGAAGATGGTAGAGAAGAATTATACAACCTGATTAACGATTTGGAAGAAACCACCAATGTTGCAACTGCAAATACTGAGCTTGTGAAACAAATGAGCAAAAAGCTTTTTGTAATGTTGGATGAAATGGGAGCACGTTACCCTGAAAAAGACCCAACTTGGACTGCAGAACGCGAAAAGAAACACATGAATAATATCGTAAATAAACGCTGGCCTGCACTGGAAAAACAACGTATGAATTTCTTATCGAAAGACTTTGATCCCGGAAATAAATGGTGGGGAAGTATGGTTGTTGAAGACTAAACGTATTTTATAAATCATATAAAAACAGGTGTTCTGCTTACAAAAACACCTGTTTTTTATGACTTTGTTTTACTAAATAAACTTGTGTCCATAACACGCATGGCTCCGGCGAATAAGGCTAAAACGCCACTTAAAATTCCTACAATTTTTTCAATTGAAAAACCTCGGGAAATAAACATAAAAGCAACCAATGGAACTAACAAGAATAGCAACATGTATTTCGCATTTCGCCATTTACCTTGTTTGCTTAATTTTCGTTCAAGCTGAATGGTTTCTTCTTCCTTAATTGCATATTTCAAAAAGTACTGAAAGCTTTTATCAAAAAGCTCAGGTTTTGGTTCCAACTTCAACAAACCTTTCATTTTTAACCGGTTAACCAAAAACTTATTTTTAAAATTTAAGATCCCATCGTCAGAGATATCAAATAAAATGAGCTTTTCCATCCTCGACAAATTATTCCAAATATACCTGTACCTCATTTTCATTAAATGTGCAATTGCCAGCAACCTTTCGTCTGGTTTATTCTGTTCCTGATCTATCTTCCGCGCAGCCACTTGTAAATCGTGTGTAGTACTTTCTTGTTCAATTGAATTTGTATAACGGTAAAAATCTTTTAGCTCCTGATTTAAACCTCGCATGTAGCCTATAATGGCAATCTCATCATCTTCGTCCACCTTAAAATCAGAAATGTACTCTTCAAAATATTCCTTAATGAAATCCATGTCATACGGCATTTCAAGTACTACAGTGCACCTGGCCGTTTTTATTTCTCTTATTCTGGCCAGCAATAAATCTCCTTCTTTGAAATTTAGCAGGTAATTATCGAGCCCGTAAATCCAAATTACCTGCCGTTTATTAAACAGTAAACCCGATATGTTTTGCTTTTTGTACAAAAAGTCTTCGGCCGATAAATACTTTGGTTCAATGCCCCTGAGTTTGTTTTTCAGCTTTGTAAACAACAAGCTTCCATCAAAAGCAATCAGCATTACTTTTTGTATTTCGTTGTCTGAAATAAAATCGATAAACGCGGGTGTTTTAGGGCGCTCCCAATTGGCCAATACGGTATTTAACAAATAAGCTGCCTGATACTTAAATGTACTCCAGATTAATATTATCAGTAAAATAACAGGAAGAATCAGATAGAACCACCATCTTTTAGCGCCTCTTTTGTTCTCATCAAAACAAAAAACACCACACGAGCTCTGCATACTTTTTAGCTCATCAGAAACAACTTTAATCCTTCCATCGGTGTCGGTTTGCGTGAAGTATAAACTAGAATCAGAAAACCACCAGTCGCAACTACTGTTACTATTTTTTTGCAGCGACATTAGGTATTCATCTTCAGTGAGCGAGCTTGGAAGCATACTGTAAACATCAGCCGCATTTTTATATTTCCGTTTATCATGCAGTTCTTTTTTTATACTATCACACAGCTTCTCAGTCATTTCATTTTCATGAGTATATTCTAACTCCAAATCATCAAGTCCGCTTCCGTTTACCCTACTTTGCCAAACCCTCCTAATTCCATTATGGTCGTGCTCTTCTGATAAAAGGTTGCTCTTAGCTACATGAATCATTTCTTTTCGTTTGTCTAAAATTTCTTCCTGTAACTTTATGCTGTAATAATAACTGAGGGTTGGTACAACAGCAATGGCGCAAAGCCAAATAAACATATAGGAGAGATAGGTTATTTTAAATTTCAATGGGAAAATTAAAACAAGCGGTTTTTTCTGTACAACAAAGCTTATCAAAAACAATACAACAAAAATGGAAAGACTAATTGCGTAGTCGGGCCAGTTAACAACACCAAAAAGAACAAGCAACATAAATGCGATAAGCAGCAGCATTGAACAGGTAATAAGCGATTTATTTTCGTTAAGAATTGAATAGGCAACATAGCTTGAATAGGCGATAAAAACCAGCTGAAACATTAACATAGACACGGGCACTTTTATAAAATAAAATCCCATTATTTGTAGGAATAGCAGTAAGGACTGAACATAGAGCAACAAACGATAGTCTTGTTCTTTATCCGTTCGGTAAACCAACCAGTCAAACGACCAGTTTTTGGTTTTCAAAAAAGATTTTCGTGGCCCGGTAAATTGGATAAGCTGCATTCCAATAAACACACATAAAAAAGTAAACAATAAAAAATAGAAGGTGAAAAGATAAACTCGGGTGTTTTTGTTTCCTTGGTGCTGGGCATCTAACAAGGTTACGTGATAGAACGGTTTTTTCTTAAGTGGAACTATTTTAGCCATCCACTTCTTTTCGTTGTAAATTACTTTAACCTTTTCGGAGGTATTATAATTTAAAGCTCCAATAACTTTAGGGTGGTTTTTGGTTTCTGTAACAAAATTCTCTTGTAGGTTTTTTGAATCGTCAGAATGAAACAAAACCCTGCCTTCTTTATTGATAATCAGAAAAATTACTCCAGGAGGTAAAACCTGATCGTACAAAGCTGGAACATGAGAAGTAATAGCCAAATAGTCTGCCGAGTCGATTCCAACTTTAACCCTATTTTTAAGGCGGAAAGAAATGGCCGTTTCTTTAGCCCCGGTGTTATACGATTTAATCGACTCGATATAATAAGCATCAAAATTTTCACTTACCGAAGGCCAACTTTGCCCGCTTTTTGTTAGCATCTTGTAATAATCGCGGCTACTTAAATCTAATTTCACCAAATCAGAAAACGGGGTTTTAGTTACTGCTTTCACAGCCGTACCTTTTTCATTCAAAAATATAATTTCATTAAAAGGAAAAAGGGAATCATTCTTTGCAAATGTCTCTTTCGGAACATTGACATATTTTTGAGTAGAATCTTTTATAAAACTATCTATATCCTTCCAAAATCCACTTTTGTTGTGTTTGTCAATTTCTGAAACAGAATCGCATAAAGCAATTAGTTGTTCAAAATCGGAATCGATGTTTTTTATTAATTTTTCAGAAATGTCGTCTGAGCGATTTTCGGCAGATACCCGGTCGACTACATAATATTTCATTGTGCCAATAAAAAGTAAAACCAAAACACTAACTCCTAGCATCATTGAAATGGTTGACAGATAAACGTCGCTTACATTTAATCGTTCTTCCCTTCCAATAAATACCACTTTTAATATGGGCATGCCTATTAACATTAGCAGCAGTATACCCGAAATAATACTAAGAAACTGATTATCTATGGTTCGTGTTTTTGTTACAAATTGTTGGTTCGAAATAAATCCAGCAAGAAAAAAATCCTTTCCCAGAAACTTAAAGGGCAAAAATAAAACCTGAGTATCTACCCCTTTTATTTTTAGCTTGAGCATTATTCCACCCTGCGTTTTTGAAATGGTGTCGCGCACTGCATTAAAATTTGTAATGCTATTTATAACATCCCCATTAGAATTATAAATTACTTGCGAAGAATCGAGTAAAGCAATATTTTCAAACAAGGCATCAAACTTGAGGTTTTCCATAACCTTCTTAATAGGCACATTTGCCCCTTTATACTTATGAACATATTGATTATCAACCTCATACTTCAATTCTCCAGTTTCAAACTTTAAGGAATCTAAACCGTACGAAATATAATTCCCTTGCCCTTTTTCATTATACTCTTCTCTTCCAGCGTTTTCTAATTCCAATAAAACCTCATCATCCAAGCTCTCAATTACATTATCTATGTCATCTGATAAGGTTGTTCCTTTTTGAAGCTGAGGAATTACAGTAGATGCACCTTCACGTTTTAGCACATAAAAACCACCATAATTTTGTAAATGATTTTGATAGTAGTCACGTTTAATATGAATGTTTTTCGCGTACTCTTCAAGAATACGAAAACCACGTTCCTGCAGTTGAAGTTCTTGTTTTGGAATGTACAAGAGAAAGAAAGAAGCATATAACAAAATAAGGGTAGTAACAATTGCAACCCATCCTATGGTATTACGCGATTTAACCTTTTCTATTTTCATAAAGTGTCAATTGTATTGGGTGATTTAATGATATAACTTTAACAAATATACGCATAACGCCACCCAAAGTCAATAGCAAACAATTTACTAGTCAGCCAATTACACACACTCCTTGATAACAGAAGGTAATTTTGTCCTTATTTTCTATCTATTTAATAAGTTCATCTTTTTGTTCTGTGTAACCTTTCATTGTATCCACAATAGAGTTATTATTGTATTTTATTGCACGAACAAAAACAAAACCTTTCTTTAAATGAATCGGCTTATATCATTATTCATTCTTAACTTATTTACATTCTCCATTTTTGCCCAGAAAACCGAAACCATCTTCCTTTCAGGAACCGATGCCGCAAACACAGTGGAATGGGATTTCTTTTGTACCGATGGCCGGGAAAGTGGAGAATGGGCAAAAATACCTGTTCCCTCGAACTGGGAACTCGAAGGTTTTGGAATCTACAATTATGGCCACGACTGGAAAAACAAAGACATAAAACTTGGTAAAGAACACGGGCTTTATAAATATAAATTTGAAGTTCCAGCGACTTGGAAAGGGAAAACGGTTAACATTGTTTTTGATGGTTCGATGACTGACACCGAAGTTAAAATAAACGGCAAATTGGCAGGTGAAATTCATCATGGAGCATTTTACCGTTTTAAATACGATATTTCGAAACTGCTGAAATTTGGCAAAACCAACCTTTTAGAAGTTGATGTGGCTAAACACTCATCTAATGAATCGGTAAACCAAGCCGAGCGCCAGGCCGACTTTTGGATTTTTGGCGGTATTTTTCGCCCTGCTTTTCTGGAAGCTCTGCCTTCAACAAACATGAACAGAACCGCAATTAATGCCAAAGCCGATGGTTCTTTCAACTCTTTTATCACATTAAACAAATCAAAAGCCAACTATTCAATCTCTGTTGATTTGTATGATTTACAAGGAAATAAAATTGGAAAAACAGTTCAGTCTGAAATTGAAAAAGGAACGACAGAAACTTTTGTTTCAGGGAAATTTGATGGTATTAAATCGTGGAATCCGGAGTGGCCAACTTTGTATGACATGCAAATTACCCTTAAAAATGGTGGTGAAATTTTGCACGAGATTACCGAGAGAATTGGTTTCCGAACAGTAGAATTACGGAAACATGATGGTTTTTATATCAACAACGAAAAAGTGGTTTTTAAAGGTGTTAATCGCCATTCGTTTTGGCCCGAAACCGGGCGCTGTTTAAGTGAAGAGAACATGCTTGCCGATATTCGTTTAATGAAAGAAATGAACATGAATGCGGTACGTTGTTCGCATTATGTTCCAGATAAACGATTTCTTGAATTATGCGATTCGTTGGGGCTTTTTGTCTTGGATGAGGTTACGGGTTGGCAACAAGGTTACGATACTATAGTAGGCCAAAAAATTATAAAGGAAACCGTATTAAAAGATGAAAATCACCCAAGTGTTGTAATTTGGGATCATGGAAATGAAGGCGGTTGGGACTTCGCCAACGAAAAAGGATTTCATAAATACGACATTCAAAAGCGTCCGGTTATTTACCCCTGGCTTTTACGCAACGGCGTAGAAACCCGTCACTATCCAGAATTCAATTATGGAATTGCCAGAAATGTATTTGGAAACGATCCTTTTATGGCAACTGAACTTTTACACGGACTATACGACGGAGGCCATGGTGCCGGATTGGAAGCATTCTGGAAAAGTTATGAAGCATCGCCACTTTTAGCCGGTGGATTTTTATGGGTACTGTGCGACGAGGCAGTTCTAAGAACCGATAAAAAGGGCATCGTATTTGATTCGGATGGCAACCATGCTCCCGACGGAATTCTTGGTCCACATCGCGAAAAAGAGGGAAGTTTTTATACCGTAAAAGAAATCTGGTCGCCGGTGCAAATCGAGCCGGTAACTATAAATAGAAAATGGAATGGTAAACTGTTCCTGAAAAACAAATTCATTTATACCGATTTAAAAGATTGTGTTTTTACATGGAAAGCCTTTAAAACAGAAATAGGCACAACAAATGAAGTTGTAACTGGTTCGGGGATTACACCCAGTCCAAAAGCACAACCCGGCGAAACTGCCATGGTTAAAGTGCAATTTGGCGATGCTTTACAAAATGCCGATATTTTTGAATTTAAAGCAGTTAACCACGAAGGTTACGAATTGTATACATGGAGTTGGCCTGTAATTCAACCCAATAAAAAAGCCCGAGAATTATTTGAAAATATGGCTTTTGGAATGAATGAGATAAAAGTCAATGAATCAGATAATACAGTTAATGTTGCGGCCAATGATATCGAAATAGAATTCAATAAAAAAGATGGAACGATAACAAAAATCCAAAATAACAAAGGCCCGGTGTCTTTATCGGGTGGACCTCTGCCTGTAGGAATCGAAACCGAAATTGCAGGAACAAGTTGGAAAATTGATGTGGAAGGCAATTTTATTTTTGAAATTCTTTGCAACAAATATCCTCGAACAACTATCTGGACTGTGCAAAAAGATGGAATTGTTGGTTTGGAAATTAGTCCGTTAGTTGGCCGTTTGAAAGACATCGAATATGTTGGAATCTCATTCAATTACCCTGAAGAAAAATGTACCAGCATAAAATGGATGGGACGCGGTCCATATAGAGTTTGGAAAAACAGATTAAAAGGGAGTAACATTGGAATTTGGGAAAAAAAGTACAACAACACCATAACCGGTGAAAGTTTTAACAAATTAATATATCCCGAATTTAAAGGATATCATGGCAATTTATATTGGGCAAAACTAGCAACAACAGAATCGGATTTTACGATTATCTCAGAAACTCCAAATTTATATTTTCAATTATTTACTCCAGAAAAACCTAAACATTCCCGACCAGGAACCTCACCAGCTTTCCCCGAAGGGGATATATCATTTTTATATGAGATTCCGGCCATTGGTACAAAATTTAAAAGAGCAAATCAACTGGGTCCGGGGAGTCAGAAAGGGAGTTTTGCTGACCATAAAGGTGACAAAAATTACCCCATAAAATTATGGTTCGATTTTAGAAGTAAATAACCTGATTTCAGGTTAAATAGGTGTTATTTACTATTTTGTCGTCTAATATTAAATAACGATAGAATAATATTATGAATTCATTCAAACCGAGCTTGCTGGTAGTTTTAATTGTAATTTCTCTTTTTTCATGTAATCAAACACAACAGAAGCCAGAAAAGAAACCGAATATTATTCTTATAATGGCTGACGACATGGGTTTCTCCGATTTAGGATTTATGGGCTCGGGAATTGAAACACCAAACATCGACCGATTGGCCGGAAATGGTTTGTTGTACAATCAATTTTACAATACGGGACGTTGTTGCCCAACCCGCGCTTCGTTACTTACCGGACAATATGCACACAACACCGGATTGGGATGGATGACTGTTTCGAATTTAGGCGAACCGGGCTACACCGGCGACATGAATAAACAAAGCATAACCATTGCACAAGCCTTAAAACCCGCAGGTTATTCAACCTACATGACCGGGAAACTTCATATTATTTACGACGACTTTATGAAACCCGATGGTCCGAAACACAACTGGCCCTTACAGCGTGGTTTCGACAAATATTACGGACATCTTTCCGGCGGTGGCGGTTATTTTAATCCGGCAACTTTAACCTATAACAACGAACGAGTTGAGGTTCCCGAAGATTTTTATTTAACAACGGCTGTTACTGATTCAACAGTAAGTTTTCTTGAACAGCACTTTAAAACACAAAAAGATGATCCGTTTTTCTTTTATGTTGCCTACTACGCACCACATCGTCCACTACATGCATTACAAAAAGATGTGGAAAAGTACCGTGGCAAATTTATGGATGGTTGGGATGCTGAACGTAAAAAACGGCATAAAACGTTAGTTGAAAAAGGAATTATTGATGCGAATTGGAAATTAACTGATCGCGAAACAAAAGTGCCCGGTTGGGATGAGTTAGAAGAAGATGAAAAGAAAGTATGGGATGCACTAATGGCTGCTTATGCCGGTCAAATAGATTGTATGGATCAAGGAATTGGTGAAATTATTTCGGTACTCGAAAAAAATGGAGAATTGGATAATACCTTGATTGTATTTCTTTCGGATAATGGAGGGTGTGCTGAAAGACAAGGTAAAAAACTTTCGGTGGATGAGATTCATTTAATCGGGAACAATGAACCCGCACAGAGTTACCGAATTAACTGGGCAAATGTAAGTAATACACCCTTTCGCGAATACAAACATTACGTTCACGAAGGCGGTATTTCCACTCCTTTGATAATGCACTGGCCCGAAAAAATTACTTCGAAAGGTGAGATAACCAAACAAGTTGGACATGTGATAGATTTGCTGCCAACCTTTTTGGATGTTGCCCAAACAAAGTATCCAGAAACATTAAACGGAAACAAAATTAATCCACCGAATGGAATTAGTTTACTCAGCTCTTTAAATGGAAATACCTTCAAACACGCTCCCCTCTTTTTTGAACACGAAACAAATCGTGCTGTAATTTCAGGCCAGTGGAAATTGGTTTCGAAAGGAACAAAAAAAGCACCTTACACTGGCGACTGGGAACTTTATAATTTAAAAGTTGATAGAACTGAAACAAATAATCTGTTACACTCTAACCCAGAAAAAGCAAAAGAACTAAAAATACTTTGGGGAAATTGGGCAACCGAAAATCATGTTTATCCGCTTGATGGGCGAGGTTGGAATGAGAAGATTGCAGCAGATGTGACTAAATTAAGAACAAATAACTAAATTTAGACCAAGATTTAAACCAATAAAATCATGAAAAGAAGAAATTTTTTAAAAGCTACTGCTGCAAGTGGAGTTGCTTTAACCGGACTTACCGGTGTTATGAATGCTACAGCATCTGAATCGAAAGTTTCGAATTCAGCAAAATTCAAACTAAAATATGCCCCAAATTTGGGAACGTTTAGAGAACTTGCAGGAAGGGATCCCATTGACAACATAAAATTTATGGCCGATCAGGGTTTTACTGCTATTTTCGATAATGGCTTAATGAAAAAGCCACCCGAATTGCAAGAGAAAATTGCCAACGAACTTTCGCGCCTGGGAATGGATTTAGGACCTTTTGTTTTATATGCTGATTTTAAAACCAAATCGTTTGTAACCCAAAAACCCGAAATAAAAGAAATGCTAAAAGACACCATGAAAAAGGGTCTTGAAGTACAGAAAAGAACAGGCGTTAAAACAGCATTAATCGTTCCGGGACATTTTGATGAAGGATTGGAACAGGGTTATCAAATGGCAAATATTATTGACAACCTACGTATGTGCTGCGATGTTGTTGGGCCAACAGGGTTACAATTAGTTATGGAACCACTTAATGCATGGACCAACCACCCGGGCTTAATACTTACTAAAATGCCTGAAGCTTATTTGCTTTGCGTTGCGGTAAATCACCCAAGCTGCAAAATTGTAAACGACATGTATCACCAGCAAATTACCGAAGGAAATATTATACCAAATATTGACAAGTGTTGGGATCATATTGGTGCTTTCCACATTGGCGATAACCCGGGCAGAAAAGAACCAACAACAGGTGAAATAAATTACCTGAACATTTTCAAACACATTTACGATAAAGGTTACGATGGTGTACTTTGTGCCGAGCACGGAAAAAGCAAACCAGGAAAAGAAGGCGAATTGGCATTAATTGAAGCCTATCGAAAAGTGGATGCATTTGAAGTTTAGCATTTCAACAAAATACTGGAAATGAAAAAAGGTGGCTCATTTGAGACCACCTTTTTTTTTGCATTTGTATTATCTTTATAGGAGGAGGGTTGGTAATTTAAGAAGGTTATGAAGTCTTCTAAGAATTACCAAGTTTCTTGTTTCTATTTAATAATCAAAATAATTTTTGAGAATATTAAATTGTTTGCTTTCGGACACAAATGTCTAACTAAATACTCAGATCCGACCTTCAAATCGTAAAAATTTATCTCAAAATGTAAAAAGTTGCAGTTCGGATAAAATTTGTATTTTCGTCCAAAGCTAACAAACAACAAAATAATGATTAAGGCAATTGCTTTACTTACACCCATATACGTGACCTTCTTTTGGAGTTTTGTTTTTCTTATTCAGAAAGGAGAACGAAATCATCCAAAAACGCACCTTGGGTTTTTTATGGTGTTAGCTTTTTGTCTCTACTGTACCCACGCTATATTTTTCAGTAACCTTTACACACTTTATTCTTATTTCGAAAGTCTTTATTTGCTTACCATGCTTTCGATTTACCCCATGTATTACATTTATATATTGCTACGTACTTCTGAAGATGCAGGAATCAAACCTCAATTCATACATTTTCTTCCGGCCCTGATTTTTTCAACTTTATCATTTATATGTACATTCTTTCTTTCGCCCGAACAACGCATTTTTTACGTTCAAGATATCTTAATTGAGAAAAATTTAAAGGGAATAAATCTATCATCAATTGCTGGTATAAAAGGTCATATCTTCTTTGCGGCACGACTTATATTTTTAATTCAGGTGATTTATTATGCCTTTCATGGAATAAAACGGGTAAACAAACACAACCAATTTGTAGCTGACTATTACTCGAATATTGAAGGAAAAACCTTGAATTGGATTAGAGATTTAAACATTATTATTTTATTTGTCGCCGTTGTAAGCATCAGTTTTGTGTTTATCGGAAGAAGCTATTTTACACGGCACGAAGTATCTCTTCTCATTCCATCTTTTATATTTAGTGCATTGCTATTTGGTATTGGTTTTAAAGGAAACCAACAGACTGAACTTCTTGAGAAAATTGAGGAGAATGAGGATTTAAGCCTTGAATTTGAGGAAATAAAAACGGAGTACGATGATAAACTTAAAAGTAAGCTAATCCAACTATTTGAAAAAGATAAAATATACCAACACCCCGACCTTCGCATAACTACCATTTCTGAATCAATAGGAACCAATCGAACTTATATTTCGAGGTTAATTAACGACGATTTCCAAATAAATTTTAATGAGTTTGTTAATGGTTATCGCGTTAAAGAAGCTAAAGCACTTTTAGTTTGTACAAATCATCAGGCTTACTCGATGGAACATATTGCCGAAAAGTCGGGTTTTGGTTCGGTGGCCTCCTTTTCGCGTGTTTTTAAGGATCTGGAGGGAATCACACCCGGGAAATACCGCTCAGAAAAGAAGCAAACAATTGTGTGAGTTGTTTCAAAACAATTTTCATTTAATCCTTTTCAAATTAATTCTTTAGCAATAAATCCTTAGCTAATTTTTTACTTTTATTATCTTAGTATCTTACGGCAAAAACAAAATCGGCTAAAGTAAATAGGGCGCCACCATGTACAATTCCCACCGAATTATGATGGGTTTCAGTAATCTCCATGCTTGCCTTTGCATAGCCGGGCGATGCTTCAATTCGTTTTATTCCTGCTATTTTAGCAAACTTATCCTGCTCAAACTGTTTATGGTATTTATTCGAAAATTCACTCATAAAAAGCAACGTTTAATCGTGATGTTTTACGTAAAAAAAAACCGAAGCCGAATTTAAATCCAACTTCGGTCTTCTGACTTCGGCCTTCCAACCTTTCTATTCTTTTTGCATTGCATCGTCGAAAGCAACATTCGATGGAGCAAAGTCGACATTTTTTACAAATGCACAAGCTTCAATCGCTCCAGCTTCGCGGTCCATGCCGCTGTCTTCCCACTCTACTGAAAGCGGTCCGTTGTATTTAACATCGTTAAGTGCACGAATAATATTTTCGAAGTTGATTTTTCCACGGCCTAGGCTGCGGAAATTCCAATAACGGCGGTTATCACCAAAATCCATATGACCACCAAACACACCAACAGCCGTTGGCGTATCGCTCCAATAAACATCTTTCATGTGAACATGAAAAATTCTATCCGCAAACTCGTAGATAAAACGAACGTAATCAACATGCTGATATCCAAAATGGCTTGGGTCGTAATTAAAACCAAATGCAGGATGATTATCAAGGGCTTTTAATGCCTGATGTGCCGAATGAATATCGAAAGCTATTTCTGTAGGATGCACTTCCAAGGCAAACTTCACACCCAAACTTTGGAATTCATCTAAAATTGGTTTCCAACGACGAGCAAAGTCGGCATAACCTTCTTCAATCATTTCCGGCGAAACCGGAGGGAAAGAATAAAGCAAGTGCCAAATTGGGCTGCCTGTAAATCCGTTAACCACATTAATTCCCAATCGTTTTGCCACCTCGGCAGTTTTTACCATTTCTTCAGCTGCACGCTGACGCACACCTTCCGGGTCGCCATCGCCCCAAACATGCGGGCTTGCAATACTTTTGTGTCTCTGGTCAATTGGGTCGCAAACACATTGTCCATCCAAGTGCGTTGATATTGAAAATAATTTCAGGTCGTATTTATCTAAAAGTGCTTTTCTATCGTCGCAATATGCCTGATCAGCTTTGGCCACTTCCATGTGGTCGCCCCAGGTACATAGTTCTACGCCATCGTAACCAAAACTTTTGGCTTTTTGGCATATGGTTTCAATGGGTAAATCTGCCCATTGTCCGGTGAATAAAGTTACTGGTCTTGCCATAATTTTTATAGTTTAGAGTTTAAAGTTCATAGTTCATAGCAACGTTAAATAACTTCGTGCTTCTGTCTTCCAACTTCTAACTTTTTTAGTCAATCATTTCGCCAAATTTCACCCACTTTACCTCGTTGTTGTAGCCAGCGCTAACAACTGTATCGATAAATTGCATGCCACGAATACCATCTTCAACACCCGGAAAATCTAACATTTCGGCGCTTGGTTCTTCACCATTTGCTTTGGCACGAAGGGTTAACGAGAAGTTGCGGTAGATATTTGCAAAAGCTTCTAAATATCCTTCAGGGTGACCTCCCGGTGTACGGGTGTTGTGGGCTGCAATGGTGGAGTCCATACTTGTTCCGACTCTTAAAAGTTGGGTTGGTTCAGCCAATTTTTTAAAGGTTAAAGTGTTGGGTTCCATTTGCTCCCAATCCAAACCACCTTTGTCACCATAAATTCTAATTTTAACGGCGTTTTCTTCACCTGCAGCAATTTGGGTTGCCATTAAAACTCCGGTGGCTCCATTATCGAAACGTAACAAGGCAGCACCATCGTCATCCAACAAACGATTCGGAACAAAAACTTTTAATTCGGCACAAAGTTCGGTAACCCTTAGTCCGGAAATGTATTCTGCCAAATGGTGAGCATGTGTACCAATATCACCCATGGAACCTGCTTTTCCCGAACGTTTTGGGTCGGTACGCCAGCTAGCCTGCGGATTTCCGGTATCTTCCAGTTTCGACGAAAGCCAACCCTGTGGATATTCAACATATACTTTTCTGATTTTACCCAACTGCCCTTCGGCAACCATTTGTTTGGCATGTTTTACTGCCGGGTAACCCGAGTAAGTGTGCGTTAAAGCAAAAGTTAATCCGGTTTCCTCAATCTTTTCCTTCAACTTTAAAGCTTCGTCTAAAGTGAAAGTAATTGGTTTATCCAACACCACATTAAATCCCATGTCAAGCGCCATCATTGCCGGAGCAAAATGCACAAAATTTGGTGTTACAATCGACACAAAGTCCATGCGTTCTCCCTCGGGAAGTTGCGCTTCCTTTTCAAACATTTCCTGATACGTTGCATAAACGCGGTCTTCAGGAAGATAATATAGTTTGCCTGATTCTTTTGAGATTTCGGGATTTACACTAAAACAGCCACAAACCAATTCAATCTGATTATCCATTAAAGCTGCCAAGCGGTGAATTGCCCCAATAAATGCATCGGTTCCTCCACCGACCATTCCCATACGAAGTTTTCTATTCATCATTTATTACGTTTTAGTTGATTCAAGAGTTTAAAATTAACAACTCTTTTCAAACGAAACAATAATGAATTGGAATATAACTTTTCTTAAGTTTTTAGAAACACAACAAAAGTGACTAAACAATTAGAACTGAACAATAACACCAACGGTAGGTAAAACGGTTCCCGAAGTATTTTCTATTTCTTTTAAAACATAACGGGTACCATTGTCTACTAAAATATAATTGCCGTTGGTATCTACTTCACGCACAATAATATCGGATTGCTGTGCCTGGAAATTGTAAAAATTTTGAATGTCGATGTAAAACTTAGCGGTTAACTTTTTCCAATAGTACGATTTATCGATACGCAAATCTAACTGATGAAAAGGGTCGAAACGTTGGGTATTTAATTGTGAATAATCGAGGTACGGACCGCCCTGTAAATCCCATGCTTCAACAAGTGACGATGTTTCCAAATCCCATGGCGTATATGGCAAACCACCTACAAAACGCCAACGAGCACCTACCCTCCAATTTCGTTTCAATTCTTTGGTTGATGTTAAAGTTAACAAGTGTTTCGAGTCCCAACTCGATGGAATGTAAACCCCATCACCACCATCAAATTCACTACTTACCAGCGTATACGAAACGTTCAAATTAAATCCTTTGGTTGAATTTATCCTTGCCTGAAATTCGGCACCATAAACCCGTCCGTTTGAGATGGAAAGTACCTCTTCGTTTCCCACTACTCCGAAATCGGCTCCAACGTTTGCAAGGCTAATTTGGTCGTTTACTGAAAATGGATAATCGGAATATTTCTTTAAAAATGTTTCTGCTGTAAATTGAACCGTTGATTTTGGACGAAATTCCAATCCACCAATAATGTGGTTAACAGCAATGTATTTCAGCGCGTTTTCTTTGTTTACAAAAACATCGTCTTCTTTATAGCCAAGCGTTGTGTAAGCGGGCAACTGGTAATATCTTCCGGTATTAAAATTAAGGCTCCACTTGTTGGTTAAACTGTACGATGCAGAAAACCGTGGCGACAACTGTTCCAACAAATTATTCATACTACTTGAGTAATTATTTGCATCGGCACGTAGTCCAAACGACATGGCAAGCCGCTCATTCAAAACAGTTTTGCTAAGCTGTGCAAACAATCCGTATTTTATCAAATCTAAATCGGTGGTATAAATAATATCAAGCACTTCATCGTTAACATAGGTGCGGGTTTTGGTATCGTTTGTATAATTTACGAAATCGAGGCTGGCACCAACATTAAGCTTAAAACCATTAAACCTGCTCGTATTTTCAAAACGAAGTTTATTCTCAATTTCCCCTGAATTGTAATCCAGAATTTTGTTGTCTTCCGAGCTATCATCGTTGTCCTTGTATTTGTAAGCCACGTTGTCTAACTGACTTCGGCTCACCACAAAAGTCTGATAACCGTTTTCGCGATAGTGTTTGTAAACAGCACCAAAAGTATAATTCCACTGCTCGTTTACCGGTAACTGGTCTAAAATATACTGCTGTTCATCATCGGGGTTTTCAATGTCGGTGTTCAGCTCCGAAACATCGTATGCGCCCAAACCAATCAAAGTAAGTTCATTTTTCTTGTCGAAACGTGTGCGTACTTTAAACTGCATATCGGTAAATGTTGGCAAAAAAGGCAAGCCAATTGCATCGAACAAAAACTGTAAATACGACTGCCGAACAGAAAATACAAAGTTTGTTTTTTCACCAATGGGTCCGTCTAAAGTTGCAGCAACTTCCGATGCTCCTAGCGTTCCCTGAAATTTAAGTTTCTCCTCGTTTCCATCAATTTGTTTGAATTCCATAACTCCACTCAAAGCATTTCCACGATTTGTAGGAAAAGCGCCCGAGTAAAAATTTACTTCACGAATAAAATCAGCATTTAAAATACCAACCGGTCCTCCCGATGCTCCCTGCGTTGCAAAGTGGTTAATAAAAGGAACCTCTACTCCATCAAGGTAAAACCTACTTTCCGATGGTCCACCTCCACGAATTATAATGTCGTTCCGATAAGCCGGAGTTGACTGCACACCCGGAAATGATTGAATTACTTTTGAAATATCGCGGTTTGCTCCGGGAGCTTTTTCAATTTCGCCAATGCCAATCGAACGCAAGGAAACAGGGCTTTCCATCGTTTTTCGAAATGGTGATGCTATTACAGTCACCTCCTCAATTTCCGACTCAGCTTTTTCAAGTTTAATTTCAATATATTTTGTATTAGCAACACTAACTTCAATTTCCGTGGAGATAGCTTTTTTATAGCCCACAAAAGATGCTTCAATTCTTATAAAACCAGGTGAAAGTTTGTCCAGTTTAAAATGACCTTTATCGTCGGTAACAGTTCCATTTTGAGTGCCCGAAACCACAATATTTACAAAAGGAAGTGCTTCATTGTTTATGTCATCCACAACTTTTCCGCTTAACGATGCCTTTTGAGCAAATAACCAAAATGGCACTGTTGCAAAAAATAGTGAAAAGTATAATGTCTTCATCAATAAATTTTTGTCTAATAAAAATACAAAACTAACCAAAACACCATAGGGGACTTCTAAAAATTCCTTTCTTTCAAGAAACAAGGATAATGAATAAGATGCAAGCCACAAATATTTTTTAATAGCCGTAGCTATTTAAAAATATTTTGGCGCAGTCAGATTGTTTATTATGCCTACGCGCCAACCTGGCTCTTTCGCTAAAAATGTTTACAAAACATTTTTTTTCGCTCAGCCC
>JAUVDE010000128.1 GCA_030595485.1 Draconibacterium sp. | reverse complement strand
AACCGATGATGGTGTTTGTCATTTGTTCTATTGTCAGTGGCCCTTTGAAACCGGCTTTCAAGGCTGGCTGAAGAATTCAGATATTTTATATGCAACCGCCGATTCGCCAACAGGACCGTATGAAACTCAAAAAACTATTCTCAGCGGATTTGGGAAAGGGCATTGGAACGAAGAGGCAGCACACAACCCACACATTAAAAGATTTGGCGATAAATATTATCTCTATTTTATTTCGCACCGAAAAGAGGATTTAGGGCTGAGTGACTGGTTGAATCATATTTTTACCCAGCGTATTGGTGTTGCCGTTGCCGACCATCCTGCCGGGCCATGGGAAGTTTTACCCGAACCATTAATCGATTATCAGGAAGGAAAACCTGCGCACGGTTATATGGTTAATCCCAGTGTTTGCGAAACTCCCGATGGAAAGTATTTAATGATGTTTAAAGCCCGAAAACCCGGTGCAGAGACTTCCGGTAAATTTGACCCAATTCACTGTTTAGCTACTGCGCCAACTCCAACCGGCCCATTTACCATTGCTGAAGAAACTTTGCTTACCGAAGCTACTGCCGAAGACCCGTATCTATGGTTTCAGAATGGTAAATACTATTCGGTTGTAAAAGACATGCATGCACATTACACTGGCTTTAGATCGTTGGCTTTATTCGAATCGGAAGATGGATTGAAATGGGGACCTTCGGAAAATATTATGATATCGAAAACTCAGATAGTTTGGGAAAATGGCGATACCACCTTACTTAGAAACCTGGAAAGACCACAATTGTGGTTTGATAAAGACGGAAATCCGGCGGTTCTGTTCTGTGCTGCACGAGAAGTTGTGGGAGAAGGTCAACCAGAAAAACCTGCATTTAATGTTCATATTCCTTTAAAACAAATAAAATGAAACTGATTGTTACTATTATTCTTGCCTTTTCCTGTTTTGCAGTCTTTTCGCAACATATTCTGCCAACTCCACAAACAACAGTGAAGGTTGAAGGCACTTTTGAATTTCAAAATTCAGTAAACGTTTTTGTTGAAGAGTCAGGAAATCCAAGCTTTATATATTTGAAAGAAAAATTTCCAAACCAGCAGTTTGTAAGTGTTCAGAACAAGAAAAATGCAAACCTGGTTTTTGAAACGATAAAGGCTGATAACATTGGAGATGAAGGTTACTTCCTAAAAATCCATTCAGAACAAATCGTTATTTCGGCAAATACCGAAACCGGGCTTTTTTATGGAATTCAAAGTTTACTACACCTTCTGCCAGCTGAAAAATTAGATGGTCACCAACAACTTGCAGGAACAAAACTATCGTGTTTAGAAATTGAGGATTCGCCCAAATATGCGTGGCGAAGTTTTATGTTGGATTCTGGACGGCAATATCAAACTCCCGACTTTATAAAACAATTTTTGGATAGGATGGCGATGCTAAAAATGAATGTTTTTCACTGGCATTTGACCGAGGGACAAGGCTGGCGTATTGAAATAAAAAAATATCCGAAGCTTACATCCATTGGTTCTAATGTTGCTAAAGGAAAAGAACAGCAAGGTTTTTATACACAAGAAGAAATTAAGGAAATTGTAGCTTATGCAAAAAAGTTACACATCGAAGTTGTCCCCGAAATTGATGTTCCCGGACATTCGGAGGCCGCATTAATTGCCTACCCCGAACTGACTTGTTTTCGAAAAGCAACCGAAACGGTTATGGCATTTACACCCAACCTTTTTTGTGGTGGTAGAGAGGAAACGTATACGTTTCTACAGAACGTTTTAGATGAAGTTTGTGATTTGTTTCCATCGGAATATATTCATTTGGGTGGCGATGAAGCACCAAAAGCAAATTGGAATAAATGTCCCGATTGTCAGGCAAAAATTAAATCAGAAGGTTTGAAAAATAGTCATGATTTACAGCTCTATTTCTCGAAACGTTTGGCAAATTACCTGAACAAAAAAGACCGTAAAGTAATTTTTTGGGGCGATGTAGTATATCATGATGGTACCGAATTGCCTGAAAATGTTGTGGTTTATTGGTGGAACTGGCGTAGACACAAAGATCTGGCGCTTGTTAATGGTTTGAAAAGAGGACACCAGGTAATTTGCGGAACAAACTATTACAACTATTTAAATTTCCCACTAAGTCCGTGGAGCAAATACGCTGAAAGTCGAACTTTTGATATGCAGGATATTTATGAAAAAAACCCATCTGATCTTGAAAATCCAGACCCACTTGTTTTAGGAATGGGAACGTGTTTGTGGACCGATTGGTTTGTTACCGAAAGTATGACAGATAAGAGAGTATTTCCGCGTGCTTTTGCAACAGCCGAACAAATGTGGCATCGCGGAAAAAGACTTACTTTTGACACGTTTTATATCCGGGTAAAATCGAAATATCCGCTGCTGAAAACCATGGGGATTGATTATGGCCCGGCTTTAAAATCGGAAGTTCCTGAGAACTACAACTGGGATTAATTCCATTTTTGTTTTTACTGAAATTTGTTGTTTTTATTTATAATGTATTTATGAGATTATTACTAATTACTATCGTTTTTTTGTGCTGTACCCAAATTGCTTTTTCGCAAGATTGGCCCGATTGGCGTGGAGCTAATCGAGATGGGATTTGGACAGAATCAGGCCTTGTCGACAAGTTCAAATCAGATACGATTCCTGTAAAATGGCGTGTGCCAATTGGTTCTGGTTATTCGGGACCAACCGTTGCCAATGGAAAAGTTTATGTTACCGACCGCATTGAAAAGCCCGAAGCGATTGAACGCGTGTTGTGTTTCGACGAACAAAGCGGGAAACAAATTTGGGAATACAAATACGATTGCGATTATGTGGGAGTGGGATATCCGGCGGGACCACGAGCCTCGGTTATAATAAATAATGGCAAAGCTTATTCCTTGGGAACAATGGGGCATTTTTTCTGTTTCGATGCAGCCACCGGAGAAGTACTTTGGCAAAAAGACCTGAACACTGAATACGAAATAGTAATGCCCATATGGGGAATTGCATCAACACCACTAATTGTTGATGAGAAAATTATAGTTCATGTAAGTGGTAGTAACAATGCAAGTATTGTCGCTTTTAATAAAAATACGGGAAACGAAATTTGGCGAAACCTTGATGACCGAGCAGGATATTCGGCACCAATTCTTATTGAAAAAGATGGAAAGCAAATTGTAGTGAACTGGACAGAACACAGCCTTTCGGGATTAAGTCTCGAAACCGGCGAAGTCCATTGGCGATTCCCATGGAAAACCGGTTCGGGAATGAGTATTGCCACGCCGGTACTACACGCCGACCATATTTTTGTAAGTGCTTTTTATAGTGGCTCCTTACTCATTAAATTAGGCAACGATTATACCACTGCCGAAAAAGTATGGCAACGCAGTGGCGAAAGCGAACGTAAAACTGATGCCATACATTGTGTAATGAATACGCCAATTATTTTGGGAGAATACATTTATGGTGTTGATAGTTATGGCGAATTACGTTGTTTGGAATTTGCGACCGGCGACCGCATTTGGGAAGACCAAACTGCCGTAAAACGAAACCGCTGGGCAAACATTCATTTTGTTCAAAAAGAGGATAAAACTTGGATGTTTAACGAACAAGGCGAATTATTAATTACTGAATTATCTCCTGAAGGTTTTAAGGAAATTAGCCGGGCATTTTTAATCGAACCCACAAAAAAACAGCACCCACGTGGCGTAAACTGGACACATCCGGCATTTGCCAACAAGTGTGTTTTTATACGTAACGACAAAGAATTAATTTGTGCTGATTTGTCAGCGAAATAAATAAACCGAACAACAAAATGAAACAAAACCAACTATTAATAATTTTACTGATTGCATTTGCTTTTGGATGCCAGAAAAAAAGTGAAATTGAAAAACCAAACATCGTAATTTTTTTTACCGACGACCAGGGCTATGCCGACGTGGGTTGTTATGGAGCTAAAGGGTTTGAAACGCCCAACATGGATAAGCTGGCTAATAACGGAATTCGTTTCACCAATTTTTATGTGCCGGCAACAGTTTGTACACCTTCTCGAGCTGGACTGCTAACCGGGCGTTATCCTAAAAGAGCTGGATTACACGAAGGTGTGATAGCTCCATTTTCAGAGCATGGCTTATCTCCTGACGAATATACCATGGCCGAGATGTTTAAATCGGCGGGTTATAAAACAGGTATTGTCGGGAAATGGCATTTGGGGCACAAGGAAGAATTTATGCCCAACAATCAAGGTTTTGATTACTATTTTGGCGTACCATATTCTAACGATATGGATAACCATTATTATAAACATAACAACTTTCAATCGCCACCGCTTCCGGTTTTTCGTAATACCAAACAAGTGGATTCGGGCCCCAACCAAAAGTACTTAACAAAAATGTTTACCGAAGAAGCCGTAGGTTTTATTCAAAGAAATAAAGATGAGCCATTCTTTTTATATATGCCACATTGTATGCCACATACGCCATTACACGCCTCCGAGAATTTTGTTGGTAAAAGTGAGTTGGGGCTTTATGGCGATGTAATAATGGAATTGGATTGGAGCATGGGTGAAATTATCAAATCCTTAAAAGAGGCTGGAGTTTATGAGAATACAATAGTTGTATTTACCTCAGATAATGGTCCGCGTGTTGGCTCGGCTTTGCCCTTGCGAGGTCAGAAAGCAACCACCTGGGAAGGGGGGCAGCGGGTTCCCGGAATAATTTCGTGGCCAAATAAAATACCCAAAAGTGTGGTTTGTTCCGAAATTGTAAATACCATGGATTTGTTTCCCACCTTAGCAGATATTACGGGTGCAAAAGTACCTGAAGGGCTTGATTTTGACGGAGTAAATGTTGTAGAACTTTTGAAAAATCCGAAGGATGTAAAATTGAACGAAAGACCTTTTTATTACTATTCGCGCGATGGGATTTTAGATGCGGTGCGACTTGGGAAATGGAAACTACACATCAGTAAAAAACGAGGCTGGAATTCGAAAGAATCCTTTCCTGTGTCTTTGTTCAATTTGGATGAGGACATAGCTGAAAAAGTAAACCTGGCCGATGAAAACCCGGAGATTGTGGAAAGGTTACGAAAGATTATGGTTGAGTTTGATAGTTCAATAATTTAATCGGGATTTTAATCTTTGGTATGCCAATATATTGATTTTGCAATAATTTAAGACAAACCACAATTTTGCATTTACCCAAAATCCTTCTATTTTTACAATTTACAATTAACTAAACTGCTTTTGCTGAATTCGAAAAGAAATAGAGAAATGCTAATCCGTCTCAAGAATGACGATATGCTGGCTTTCGATGCCATTTACAAGCAATACAGTTCAAGATTATACGGATTTGTTTTAAAATTGATTAAGCAGGAAACCGATGCAGAAGGTATTGTACAGGATGTTTTTGTGAAAATCTGGGAATCGCGTGAAAATATCGATACCTACTCATCGTTCGATTCTTATCTTTTTACCATTGCCTATAACAATACCATGAGCCTTTTGCGGAAACGCGTGAGCGAAAGGAAATATCTTGACCATTTGTCATCAGTTCAACAAATTTCAAATTCAAACGATATTATTGAAGAGATTCATTTTAACGAAGTGAAAAATAATATTCAGAAAGTTATTGAACAGCTTACTCCACGGCAAAAGGAAGTTTTCGAGTTAAGCCGAGAAGAAGGATTAAGCTACAAAGAAATTGCTCAAAAGCTGAAGATTTCGCAAAATACGGTTGAAATTCACATGTCAAAAGCATTAAAATATATAAAATTAAATATTGATAAGTCACTTATTATCAATCTATTATTTATCTCCCTCTTTCTTTCCTGAAAAAAAATCAGATTTCTTATAGTGGTGTTTTAATCGTTAGGCGTATACCTTATACATTTACGTGAAAATAGTTTTTCGCATATAGATTTAGTTTGGTTAGATTTTAAGTGTCTCTCCAACTTTGGAGAGACACTTCTTATAAAAAATTATGACAAAAGAATTATTCAATAAGTTTATAAACAATAAGTGTAGCGCTGCTGAATTGCAGACCGTTGTACTTTGGATACAAACCGAAGCCCCAAATGTTAAAGGCAAAGAATGGGGGATTAAGGAATGGAAAAATTATGTGGCAGAAGAGCACAATGCTAACGATGACAGACTTAGTGCCATGCTCGATAAAATTCACCATAGAATTAATACAAACAATGCCGAAAAAGCAAGCCGCAGAACAGGTGTTAAATTGTGGGCAACCTGGCTTACCCGTGCCGCTGCAATACTGTTATTACCGGTTACTGTGTTTTTGTTCTATATTATGTCGCAGCCTTTTCAGTTTTCAAATACATTTACTCAAGCCCATATTGATACCATTGAAGTAATTGCCCCAATTGGCTCAAAAACGGTAGTTCATTTAGAAGATGGTACCGTAGCCTATTTAAACCACGGAAGTAAAATAAAATATCCCCAAAAATTTATTGGTAAAACACGCGAGGTTCAACTAACAGGAGAAGGATATTTCGAGGTAGCCCACAACCCAAAAAAACCATTTATTGTAAGTGCGAATAATCTTCGTGCAAAAGCAATTGGTACTTCTTTTAACGTTATGGCATACCCCGACGAAAATTTATTTGAAGCAACATTGGTCGAAGGAAAGGTAATTTTAGAACAAGCTTGTAAAAACGGCACCATAAAACAATTTGCCGAAATGAAACCCGGACAGAATATTAGTGTTGATTTAAAAACCAATAAATTGACAAGTAACTTTGGCGATGTTGAAAAATATACTTCGTGGAAAGACGGTAAACTTATTTTCAAAAACGAATCGATAAGTCAGATTGCAAGGCGATTAAGCCGCTGGTATAATGTTGAAATTGAGTTTTCAGATGATACAGTAAAAGATTATACCTACACTGTAACCTTTGTTGACGAAACCATTTACCAAATACTTGATTTAATGGTACTTGCAACACCAATAAGATACTCGCTTCACCCCAGGGAAAAAATGCCTGATGGTACTTTTTCGAAACAAAAGATAACCATTGGATTAAAGGAATAAAAAATAACTAAACTAATATTTATTAAAACTTTATGCCTATGAGAAACTAAAATGCAAAATCTGGTTAATTCAGATTAAAAAAACAAAACAGGGAAATGCGCCAACATCTCCCTGCAAAAAATTAAAAACACCCTTAGGGAAAATTTTTAACTTAAACATTACAAAAGTATGAAAAAAATTAACTGTATTGATGTACGGGAATTACGATTCTCCAATGCATTAAAAATTTTACTTGTTATGAAACTAACTATCTTTTTGATCCTATTTTCAGTTTTGGGTGCCATTGCAAGCGACTCTTATGCGCAGAGCAAAAAACTAACGCTCGACATGGAGAAAGCAAGTGTGCAGGACATTCTTACTGAAATTGAGAACCAAAGCGAATTCTATTTTCTTTACAGCGAAAATGTAATCGATGTTAAGCGAGAAGTATCGGTTGATATTGAAAACAAAAATATTGAACCGGTGCTTAATGCACTGTTCGATAACACCAACGTTGCTTATGTTGTAAAAGATCGGATTATTGTTCTTTCTTCAGACGAACTAATTGATAATGTTATTGAAACGGTTTGGCAACAAAAATCGGTTTCAGGAACCATTGCCGATGAAGATGGAAATGCATTACCCGGTGTTACAATTTACGTAAAAGGTACCACAAACGGAACAGTATCAAACTCTGATGGAAGCTACCAAATAGGAAATGTTGCCGATGATGCAGTTTTAGTATTCTCATTTATTGGTTTGGAAACACAGGAAATTGTGGTGGGGAATAAAACAGAGCTTAATGTAACCATGCAGCAATCTTCTGTTCAACTCGAAGAAGTAGTTACTGTTGGATACGGTGTACAAAAGAAAGTGAATTTGACTGGTTCTATTTCATCGGTAAAAACAGAAGAATTACAAAATATACCAATGGCAAATCTTTCCAATGCAATGGCAGGTAGAGCACCTGGTGTACAAGTAATTGGTAATTCAGGTTTGGCTGGTGCTACATCAAGCGTGAGAATTAGAGGAAGTTTTGGTGAACCATTATATGTTATTAATGGTATTCTTAAAGGCAAAGCCGACTTTGATGCGCTTGACCCCAACGAAGTTGAAACCATTAACTTTTTAAAAGATGCTGCAAGTGCAGCTATTTATGGTTCGAGTGCGGGTAATGGCGTTGTGCTTATTACCACCAAAGAAGGTAAAATACAAAAGCCAATGTTTAATTACAAAACGTCTTATTCAACATCTCGAACTACACAACCTTACCAAAGCTATACGGCAACAGAAGAGTTAGAGTTTATTAACAACGTAGCTGTAACAAGAGGCCAGCCGGAACCCTATGGCCCTGAAATTTTTGACTACTTCAAAGACAAAAATTATGACATTAACGATTTAATCTGGCAAAATCCGACTACAAAACAACACAACTTAAGTGTAAATGGAGGATCAGAGAAAATAACCTACTTCTT